>CALWGP010000013.1 GCA_944380095.1 uncultured Lachnospiraceae bacterium
ATCCTGGTGAACAATGCGGGCATCTGCACGCTGGAAGAGTTTGACGCGCCGGACAATGTGATCCGGGACCGTCATATCGACATTAACATCAAAGGCGTCTGGAATGTGACAAAGGCGGTCCTTCCTTGGATGAAGGAAAAAAGGGACGGCCGTATCGTGGTGATGAGTTCGGTGACCGGCTACATGGTGGCGGATCCCGGGGAAGCGGCCTATGCCATGACCAAGGCCGCCCTTATCGGGTTTACCCGCGCCATGGCCCGGGAAGTGGCGGATTACAACATCCGCGTCAACGCGATTTGCCCGGGGTATGTGCGCACTCCTCTGGTAGAAGGGATGGCAGCCCAGTCCGATCCGGAATGCCCTGAACGGGCGATTCAGGCCATCGCTGACGCGGTTCCCTTAAAGCGCCTGGCCAGACCGGAAGAAGTGGGAGAACTGGCGGCGTTTCTGGCCAGCGATGAATCCAGCTATATTACGGGGACACAGGTCGTCATCGACGGAGGCAGCACCCTCCCGGAGACATCTTCCATGGGGCAGTGACCCTGCAACAACTCCGTCTTTTTTCATATTTTAAATATGAGAAAAAAGACGGAGTTGTTTATGTCCTTTAATCCTTTTTTGGAAAAACCCGTTCCCATTGAGGAGACTTTCCTTAACTGGAACAAACTTTATCCTGCCCCGTACTGCAGGGAAACCGTGGATCCGTATACAAAATGCCGCGTTATCCTGATGAACGGGACGGAATTTGAAGCCCAGTGGTTTTCCCGGAATTTTTCCCGCCACTGCAGCGACAACGAGCTGCGCAGGCAGCTGGCCATGGTCCGCCGCGTGGAACAGCAGCAGCAAAAGCGGATCAGCTGCTTAAAACCAAAGGAAGAAACCATTCTGGAGCATACCATCAGCTATGAACAGCTGGCGGTGGATCTGACCTGCGTCCTGGCCAAACAGGAGACGGACTGCAATGTGATCAACGCCCTGAACCTGGCCCTCTTGGAAGATTTCGACCATCTGTACCGCTATTCCAACCTGCTGCATCTGGAATATGGAATTTATCCGGAAAAACTGGTGGGCAGATATACGGAGATCACCCCCGGACGGCCCACGATCAGTGAGCACAGATATCCCAAAGACAGTATTTTTCCCCCGATTCAAAATCAGGGTGCTTCCCTGCAGACGAAGCTGAACGTGAACATCATCACTGCGGCGGAGCAGCAGACCATGAACTACTATATGAACGTGGCGAACCTGTATCAGGTGTCGGATATCGGCCGAAGGATATATCAGGAAATCGGGATGATTGAAGAAGAACATGTAAGTCAGTACGAGAGCCTTATGGATCCTAGGGCAACGTGGCTGGAAAGCCTTCTTTTGCATGAATATACCGAATGTTATCTGTATTATTCCTGTATGATGACCGAGTGCGACCCTTCGATCCGCAGGATCTGGGAAGATTGCCTGACGCAGGAGATTTCCCATCTGCATATGGCAAAAGAACTGTTGTGGAAATATGAACAGAAAGAATATCAGCAGGTGGTGGGAGAGGGGACTTTGCCGGAAATCCTGGCGCTTAGGCCCAACATCCAGTATGTGCGCAAGGTGCTGGAAACCACTGCCGGAAATACCCAGAAAAAAGAATGCGTCGTGCCGATTGGGACCCTGGGAAAGGACGATCCTTTTTACCTGTACCAAAGCAAGGTAAATCTCCCGCAGGACAGCGTTCCCACCCACGAAATCATTGACAGGCATATCCGCTGCTGCGGCTGCGATTACCGGTATGAAACGGCGCCCAGCCCCATCCCGTCCCTGCGCAGCCGGACCTGCGACAACATCGCCCTGGGAAGGATTGCGGAACAGACGCCTGCCTTTACCAGCGCCTGCGGAACAACGGAAAACGCCTGCCGGTGTAACCTGACCGCCGTCCGCGACTGAGTTTATTTAAACAGATGGATGATTTCCCTGTCGTTGAGATATTTTAACAAAGAAAGAGTAATGGGAAATCCGAACAGGCCGATGACGCCGAACAGCTGCAGCCCGGTGAGCATGCTGGCCAGGGTGACCACAGGATGCAGCCCCACCTGGTGGCCTACGATTTTCGGCTCAATAATATTGCGGACGACCGTGATAACCAGGTAAAGGACCAGCAGTCCGATGCCCAGCTTCCAGTTCCCCAGCAAAAAGCAGATAATCGCCCATGGAATCATAATGCCGCCCGTACCGAGGACGGGAAGGATATCGAACACCGCGATACAGAAGGCGATGAGCACTGCATTGGGAATCTGCAGGATGGAAAGACCGATGGCAAGTTCGGAAAAAGTAATAAACAAGATCAATCCGTAAGAGGCGATGCATTTTAAAAGGGTGCCAAAGACGTAATTCCGGCTCTCCCCCAGGGAATGCTTCGCCTTTTCCGGCAGCTGGCGCAGCAGAAAGCCTGTTACCACCGGGTAATCGATGGTGAGGAAAAAGGTAACGATAATGGTAATCACCAGGTTTAAGAATGTGCCGGGGATGGAAGCCGCAAGAGAGGAAATGGTGCTGATGGCCTTTACGGACAGACCGGAAACAAAACTGCCCAGGGAACTTAACAGGGAGTTGGTGATATCTTCCAGCGTGGAAACGGCGGAGGGCTCCAGCCTGGAGAGATAGCATTCCAGATCGGAAAAAATGGACTGCAAAGTCGGCTCAAGAAGACTGGTATACAGGCCGGGAAGAGCCAGGCAGCTTTCTTTGATGAATAAAAACAGACGGAAACCAAGAAAAGAGAAAATGGCGCCTGCCGCAAGAAAGAACAGGGTGGTCAGGAAAACGGACGGCAAAAGCCGTTTAAGACGCAGTTTTTTTTGCAGGAAACAAATAGGGCCGTCCAGAATGGCCGCGATCAGGATAGCCAGGATAAACGGCATCAGATAGTCCAGCGCGAATTTTAAAATGACGAAAGCCAAAAGAAGGACGATAGCCCAGAAACTGAAACGGATAAGAAATTTTTTCTGATGGTCAAGATTCATAGCAATTCCCATTTCTGTAAAGATAGAGTGGAAGGCAACGGCCGCGTCTGCCGGCTGATTTTCCTTCCCCTTTAGTATAGCCAATCCGGGAAGGGCAGTCAAGCGACCAAAGCCCCCTTTGTCCGGTTTTCAAACAGGAGCTTGTACAAAGTTTCTTTTTCCATTATAGTATAGTACAGGAGGAAGAAGTCCTGATATGAAATGTATGATATTGGCAGGCGGCAGGGGGGACAGGCTCTGGCCGCTGTCCAGGAAAAATTATCCGAAACAGTTTATTTCCGTTCATGGCAGTCACTCCATTTTTCAGGAAACCATCGCGAGAAACATGGCTTTCTGCGATGAGTTTATTATTGTGACGAACAGGGAATATCAGTTTATTGTGGAAAATCAGCTGAAAGCTTTTCAGGGGATTACTTACCGGCTGGTGCTGGAAGAAGAGGCCAGGAAGACCACGGCGGCCATTTTGCTGGCCTGTCTGGAATTTCCCCTTTCGGAGCTTTTATTTATTGTCCCGTCGGACCAGGTGATCCGGGGAGAAAGTTATAAGGACGATATAAACAGGGCTATGGTCCTGGCGAGAAACGGCGGGCTTGTGGTTTTCGGGATGCCTGTTGAAAAACCGGACGTCCGGTACGGATATGTACAGTGCCGGGGAGAGGATGTGCGGCGGTTCGTGGAAAAACCGGACCTTTCCCAGGCAGAAGAATATCAGAAGGCCGGGGATTACCTGATCAACGGCGGGATGTTCCTGTTTACCAACGGGGACCTGCTTCAGGAGGTCAGGCAGCAGTCGCCGGAGGTGTTCATGGCCTGCGAACGGGCTTTTGAGGACCGGCTGGTGGAAAAGGGAAAGCATATTTTCTACCGAAGGGAGGCCATGGAACAGATCCCGGCGCAGTCCATTGAAAAGACGGTATTCGAAGGGACGAAAAAGGGAAAGGTGGTACAGGCATCTTTTTCCTGGAAGGATCTGGGGAGCTTGGAGGATCTGAGCGAAAGCGGGCTGATGACGCAGGAAGAACTGCGCCGCCAGGCCCAGCATTCCTGTGAGAATACCACCATTATCAACCGGGGGAGCCGGAGCATTGTAGTAGCCAACCACTTAAAGGACGTGACCATCGTCAATACGGACGACGCCGTTTATGTGGGAAAAACCGGCGCTTCCGAGGAACTTAAGGAGCTGCGGAGGGAAAATCCCGGGCTTCAGAGTTATTTTGACATGGGGCAGGTGATTTATAAGCCCTGGGGCACTTATGAGATCCTGTCCGCAGACAGACGGTGTGTGGTCCGGAAGGTGATCCTCAACGAAGGACGCACCATTTATGCCCATAAGCACGCCAGACGGACGGAACACTGGATCATTGTCAGCGGGAAGGCACGGATTGCGCTGGCGGGACAGGAAAAGGAATATTCCAGCAACGACAGCATTGAGATCGCGGAAAATACGGTGCACCAGATTTCCAATATCGGTGAAGAACCGCTGGTTTTTCTGGAAATTTCCACGGGCGAAGAAGTGATGGAGCGCGACCTGATTTCCGTGGAGAGCCGGGATCTGACCGAGGCGGAGCTGGGTTATGAGACGGAGCCTTTTGTCCGGCTTTTGCCTGCCTTTAAGGATTATCTTTGGGGAGGACAGAAGCTGCGGGAACGGTACGGGAAGAAGTGCGATTATGATATCGTGGCGGAAAGCTGGGAAATGTCCGCCCACGAAGCGGGACAGAGCATTGTGGCTTCCGGCCGCTACAAGGGGATGCTGTTTGCGGATTATCTGACCCGGATCGGACGGGAAAACTGCGGCTGGAAGTGCCAGTCCGTGGAAAGGTTTCCCCTTTTGGTCAAGCTCATTGACGCCAGGGAAAACCTTTCCGTACAGGTCCATCCGGACGACGCCTATGCCCTGGCCCAGGAAAACGAATACGGGAAAAACGAGATGTGGTACGTCCTGGAGCATGAGGAAGGAGCCGGGATTTACTGCGGATTTTGCCGCGACGTTTCCCGGCAGGAAGTGGAAAGGGCCTTGCAGGACGGGACAATTCTTTCCCTGCTTAACTGGATCCCCGTAAAGGACGGGGACGCCTGCTTTATTCCGGCAGGAACGGTGCATGCCATCGGAAAAGGCGTGGTGCTGTGCGAAGTCCAGCAAAGTTCCAACTGTACCTACCGCCTTTATGACTATGACCGGAAGGACCGTTACGGCAACAAAAGGCCGCTGCATATCAAACAGGCCCTGGAGGTGATGGATTACAGGCGTTATGAGATGCCGCGCTATCCGGATGAAAAGGTGGAGAGGAAGAACTACACTTTCCGGATTTTAAGCCGGTGCAAATATTTTGAATGTGCCAGTATCCGGCTGCACGGGGAGATGGAACTGCCGGCCTGTCCGGATTCCTTTTCCTCTCTGCTGTGCGTCAGGGGAAAAGGGAGGCTTTCCAACAGCCGGGAACAATGTAAATTTTCCGTGGGGGACAGTTTTTTCCTGCCCTGTACGAAAGAGCGGCTGAAGCTGGAAGGGGACTGCGAAGTGATTGTGACCCATATCTGAACGCTGCCGTAAAACCGGTGCTCTTGATTTGAAAAGGAGGATAAAAAAATGAGCAATCCTGTTTATGAAAAATTGATGAAATGTTATGAAAGTTTCCGGCAAAAGATCGATTTTAAGCCGGAAGTGGCCATTGTCCTGGGCTCCGGCCTGGGGGATTACGCCGATGATATCCGGGTGGAAGCAGAGCTGGATTATCACGAGATCGAGGGATTCCCGGTTTCCACGGTGCCGGGACACGCAGGAAAGTTTATTTTCGGGTATGTCAACGATGTGCCCGTGGTATGTATGAAGGGAAGGGTGCATTATTATGAAGGGTATCCCATCCAGGATGTGGTGCTGCCTGCCCGGCTGATGAAGCTGATGGGCGCAAAGATCCTGTTTCTGACCAACGCTTCCGGCGGGATCAATCCTTCCTTTACCGCGGGGGACTTTATGATGCTGACGGATCATGTTTCCCTGTGGGCGCCCAATCCCCTCATCGGCGCCAATATCGATGAGCTGGGCGTGCGTTTCCCGGATATGACCCATGTGTACGACGCAGACCTGCAAAACTCTCTGCGGGAAACGGCGAAACGGTGTGGGATTTCCTTAAAAGAGGGAATTTATGCCCAGCTGACAGGCCCCTCCTTTGAATCCCCTGCGGAAATCAGACTTCTGCACGGGCTTGGGATCGATGCGGTGGGCATGTCCACTGTAGTGGAGGCCATTGCCGCCAACCATATGGGAATGAAAATCTGCTGCATTTCCTTTGTAAGCAATCTGGCTGCCGGAATGACGGACAACCCGCTGACCCATGAGGAGGTACAGGAGGCGGCCAGCGCAGCTGCGCCCCGTTTCCGGCGCCTGATCACGGAAGCGGTGACGGATTTCGGGAAGCTGTTGGAAAAAGAAACGGAAGGCTGAGCATGGAAAAAGGGGATTGTCAGAAGCTGATCCGGGAAGCCTTAAAGGCCAGGGAGTTTTCCTACTCCCCTTATTCGGATTATCGGGTAGGCGCGGCCCTGATGACGAAGGAAGGGGAGATTTTTACCGGCTGCAATATTGAAAACGCGGCCTATACGCCTACGGTCTGCGCGGAACGAACGGCGTTTTTTAAGGCTGTGGGCGAAGGCCGGCGGGACTTTGCGGCCATCGCCATTACGGGAAGCCCTGCCGGCCGGATGTCCCAGTTGTCCTGGCCCTGCGGCGTTTGCAGGCAGGTGATGATGGAATTTTGCGACCCGGAAGAATTTTACGTGATCGTAGCTGTTTCGGAAGAAGTTTACCAGGTCAGACGGCTCAAAGAGCTGCTGCCGGAGGGGTTTGGCCCGGCGAATTTGCAGAAAGGACATTCCGGAAAGGAATGAAGGAGGAGAAAGGAAAATGAAAATCCGTTTTTACAACGCGAGAATATTGACGATGGACGGCAACTGTGACCTGACGGAAGGAGAGCTTTGGACCGATGGGGAAAAGATTTCCTATGTGGGTCCGGCAAAGGACTGCAACGGGGAAAACTGGGACCGGGAAATCGATTGTCAGGGAAATGTACTGATGCCCGGGTTCAAAAATGCCCACACCCATTCGGGAATGACGGCCATGCGGTCCTTTGCGGACGATATGCCCCTTCAGGAGTGGCTCAATACGAAGATTTTCCCGCTGGAAGCCAAAATGACGGAACAGGACAACTATGACCTGACCTGCCTGGCGATTCTGGAATATCTGACCGGCGGGGTTACCTCCATTTTTGATATGTACCTTTCGCCCAAAGATATCGCCAGGGCCTGCATCGACATGGGAATGCGCTGTGTCCTGGTCAGCGGGCTGAACAAGTTCGGGCCTTCCGTGGAGGAGATGGAGAGAAGATACCTGTCCTTAAACGGGATGCACCCCCTGATTTCTTATAAGATGGGCGTTCATGCGGAATATACCTGCGACAGGGCGCTTCTGGAAGAAGTGTCCGCCCTGCTGCACAAATACCAGGTTCCTTTTTATACCCACATGTCCGAAACGAAGCTGGAAACGGATGAATGCGTAGAACGTTACGGCATGACCCCCCCGCAGTTTTTCAACTCCCTCGGACTGTTTGACTTCGGCGGCGGCGTTTATCACGGCGTCTACCTGACGGAAGAAGACATGGATCTGTTTGCAGATAAGAAAATCGGCGTGGTTACCAACCCCGGCTCCAATACGAAGCTGGCCAGCGGGATCGCCCCCGTGGGGCGCTTCCTGGAAAAGGGACTGTGCGTGGGCATCGGGACCGACGGGCCTTCCAGCAACAACTGCCTGGATATGTTCCGGGAGATGTTCCTTGTGACGGGGCTGGCAAAGCTGCTGCAAAAGGACGCGTCCGCAGTGGATGCCCATGAAGTGCTCAAAATGGCCACCGTAAACGGCGCGCACATCATGGGGATTCCGGAAGCGGACGTATTGGCCGCAGGCAAGCTGGCGGATGTGATCATGATCGACCTGCACCAGCCCAATATGCAGCCTTTGAACAACATTACCAAAAATATTGTTTACAGCGGCAGCAAGCAGAACGTGAAGATGACCATGATCAATGGGAAGATCCTCTATGAAGACGGGAAATTCTTAAACGGGGTGGACGCAGAGGCGATCTATGCGAAAGCCAACGAGATTATCGCGCGGCTTTCGGAAGGGTAAAGACCGATGAAACACACACATTTCCTCCTGGCGGTACTGCTTACAGCCCTTCTTTTTGCGGCCGGATGCCGCTCCCGGAATGTCACACAGGGCATGGCGGAAGGAGAATCCTATGACGCGGTGATTTCCGTGAACGCAGGAAAGGAAACAGCGCCGGCCGCTTCTGAGGGCGGCCTAAGCGGTCTGATTGCCCTGATGGGAAAGACGGACGAAGAAGCGTCGCAGATGCTGGGACAGGGAGAAGAAAACCGGACGCAGGACGGGAACTATCTGGTGGGACGGATCTATCAGACGACTCTTTTTGACAGGGCCTGCAGCGTCTATACCAGTTATGGAGAGGACGGGACGGTGGAACTGGCAGTGGCGCAGTTTTCCCCGGAGGATGCGTCTGCCTGCAGGCAGGGGATGGAACAGCTGCTGGGGAGCGGGAGTGCCTTTGCTGCGGAAGAATTGCCGGAAGAAGGAGAGGGCTTTTTCTGGATCGTGGAAAATTTGACCATTTCTCTTTTCATATCCGCAGATTCGGTGAATCTGGATATTTCAACTGAAAAAAATCCTTAAAGGACGGAAGCAAAAGCGGGCCGTGGAATCATCGACAGGAGGTGGTTTCACGGCATTTTTCGCGGCATATCCGGCGACAGGCTTTCACAGCTCTTTATTTCCCGGAAAAACCATGCTATAATCAATGGACGAAAAAGCACAAAAAAAGGCAGAACGAGATGAAAATAGCAGAGGTGAAAAGAGAAGGGGCACAGCAGCTTGTCCCTTTGTATGAAGGACAGGGGCATAGGATTGTTGATTCCTTTCTGCAGGGGATCATGGGCCGGGCCTGGGCCGTTTTCGAAGGGGACGGGCAGGAAAGCAAAGCGGTATCCGCGCTGATTTTGGCAGGAGATTTCCTTTTTCCGGCCGGGAGGCCTCAAAAAGAGCTGGCAGAACGGATGGAGGACTGTATGGGTTCGGGATTTGCGCTGGCGGTACCAAAAGGGGCAGGATGGAGGGAACTGATTGAAGGACAGTTTCCGGGGCGGTTCCGGCGGCAGACGCGCTATGCCATGCAAAAGAACCGGGACGGGTTTGATACGGACAGGCTGAAGCGTTTCGCAGGACAGCTGCCGGCAGGTTTTTCGCTGCAGCCGGTGGATAAAAACTGGTTTGAACGGCTGAAAGAAGAGGAGTGGTCGAAGGATTTTGTATCCCAGTTTTCGGACTATGAGCAGTACAGCCGCTGTGGCGGCGGATTTCTGGCGGTGGAGGAAAAGACCGGGGAAGCGGTCAGCGGGGCCTCCTCTTACATCGTTTACCGGGACGGGCTGGAAATCGAGGTGGACACAAAAGAGGGATACCGCCGTCTGGGACTGGCCCGGGCCTGCAGCGCCAGGCTGATTTTGGACTGTCTGAAACGGGGCCTTGATCCTTCCTGGGATGCGGCAAACACGGTCAGCCTGCACCTGGCGGAAACGCTGGGATACCGCTGTTTCCATCCTTATCCGGTTTTATATCTGACGAAAGAGGAGCGGTAACACATAAGATGAAAAAAGACGACATCATTATGAAGCTGGGAATCGTACATATTTTGGACTCTGCGGTGGGGATGCCGGTGCTGTCGGACGCCCTGCTGGATATGGGTTCGGGACTGAGCGATTTTTTCAAAGCCCATATTGAGAAGTTCACGGAAAGCGACGAGGTGAAACGGTGCCGGTTTTCGGAGGATTCCCGGGTAATGGAGCTGATTAGAAACTGCAGCGGGGATAACTTTATCGAAACCAGCAGGCAGCTTTGCGAAAAACTTTACGCCATTATGAACGCTAACATCGACATCCCGGCTGCGGATGTGGCGGTGCTTGTTTTTTCGGCTGAGGGAACCGATTATTTCGGCTTTTTGAAGCTCAATTATAAAACTTCCTATACCCATGCCACAAAAAGCGAAAAAGAAGGGTGCAACCGCAACGAGATCATCCTGCAAAAGGCGATCCTGCCTTCCGGGGGACAGAAGCTTTCGGAAGCTTTTGTGGTGAATCTTTCGGACGGATCCATCCTTCTGACGGAGAAAAAGTTTGAAGTCAACGGGGAAAAGAAAAACTATTTTTCCGAACTGTTTCTGGAGTGCAGCGCGCCCCTGTCCCAGAAGTCGAAGCTGGATCTGGTAACCCGCGCGGTGGAGCAGGTGAACCGGAAATATTACGGGGAAGAAGACGCCGGGCGCAGGATGGAGACGAAAAAGGCCATCTATGAAGAGCTGGGGGAAACGGGAAGCCTGAAAGTGGAAGAAGTGAAGGAAAAAATTTTTCCGGACAGTCCGCAGATGCAGGAAGAACTGACGGAAAAGCTGGAAAAGTACCATCTGGAAAAAGAGGTGATCCGGCCCAAAAGCGAAAATACCATTAAAAAGTTCCAAAAGCAGCATCTGACCACGGATACCGGGATTGAGATTACCATTCCCATGGAAGAGTACAAAAACCCGGACCGGGTGGAATTTCTGACCAATCCGGACGGGACGGTTTCCGTGCTGATCAAGAATATTGGAAGGCTGCGTACAAAATAAAACCAACGCTAAGGAGGAGAAGCATATGCTGGAAGCAGGAACGATGGCGCCGGATTTTGCGCTGCAGGACCAGGACGGAAACGTAGTCCGTTTGTCGGATTTTAGAGGAAAAAAAGTAGTACTGTATTTTTACAGCAAGGATAATACGGCGGGGTGCAACAAGCAGGCCTGCGCTTATGCCCAAAACTATCCGGCTTTTGTGGAAAAAGGGGCCGTGGTGATCGGGATCAGCAAGGATACCAGCGTTTCCCACCGGAAATTTGCGGATAAGTTTGAACTTCCCTTCCTTTTGCTGGCGGATCCGGAAAAAGAGGTACTGCAAAAGTACGGCGTCTGGGTGAAGAAAAACATGTACGGCAAGCAGGTGATGGGAGTGATCCGTTCTTCCTATCTCATCGATGAGGAAGGCCGGATCGTGAAAGTGCATGCAAAGGTTAAACCGGAGGAAAACGCGGGACAGATGCTTGCGGATCTGGAGGAGGAGCCGTGACGGAAAAGGAGCAAAGACAGGCGCAGTATGAAAAAATGACGAAGACGCCGGTGCCCAGGCTGGTGGCTGTGCTGGCGGTGCCCACCATCGCCAGTATGCTGGTGTCGGCGCTGTACAATATGGCGGATACGTTTTTCGTTTCCCAGCTGGGCACCAGCGCGGCCGGGGCGGTGGGAATCGTATTTTCCCTGATGGCGATTATTCAGGCAATCGGTTTTACCTTAGGTATGGGATCCGGAACCATCGTATCCTTGCATCTGGGCGCACGGGAGGAAGACAAGGCGGTCTGCGTGGCCAGTACCGGTTTTTTCCTGGCGCTTGCGCTGGGGGCTTTGCTGACCGTAGCCGGTTCGGTGTTTATTGACCCGCTGATGCGTCTGATGGGCGCCACGGAAACCATCCTCCCCTATGCGAGGGATTACGGGAAGTATATCCTGCTGGCGGCCCCGGTGATGTGCGCCTCCTTTGTAATGAATAACCTTTTTCGGTATGAAGGGAAGGCGATCCTGGGTACGATCGGCATCGGTACGGGAGGAATCCTGAATATCGTGCTGGATCCGATTTTTATTTTCGGCTTTGGGCTGGGGACGGCAGGGGCGGCCATTGCCACCGCAATCAGCCAGCTGGTGAGCTTTTGTATCCTCCTGACCCTGTTTTTGACGGGGAAAAGCGATGTGCGGCTGCGGATTTCCAAGGTGGCGCGAAACGGGGCGGTTTACTGGAATATCTTCCGGACCGGCCTGCCCACCCTGTTTCGGCAGGGCCTGTCCAGCGTCGCAACCATGGCGCTGAACATCAACGCTGCCCTGTACGGGGATGCGGCCGTGGCGGCCATGAGCATTGTGGGCCGGATTATGACCTTTATGTTTTCCGCTGTCCTGGGATTGGGACAGGGATTCCAGCCGGTGGCGGGATACAATTTCGGCGCGAAAAAATACGGGCGTGTCTATGAAGCCATCCGGTTTACGGCGACTGTCGGGACCGTGGTGATGACGGCCATCAGCCTTGCCATTTTCCTTTTCTCTGTGGAGATTCTTGGCGCCTTCCGGGGAGACGATGCGCAGGTTTTGGCGATCGGGACGTTCGCCCTGCGGGCCCAGTGTCTTGTGATGCCCTTCTGCGGAATCACCACCACGGCCAACATGGCCTTACAGTGCACGAGACAGTCGGGAAAAGCGGCGTTTTTGGCGATGTGCAGGCAGGGAATCTTTTTCCTGCCCCTGGTTTTGCTGCTGCCGCGCTTTGTGGGACTTACAGGCGTACAGCTGGCCCAGCCGCTGTCGGACGCCCTGACGCTGGCGGTTTCCCTGCCGTTTTTGCTGGCGTTTTGCAGGAAACTTAGGAAAATGGAAGCGGGGCAGGAAAAAGAATGACAGGGAGGAACGAATGGCAAATACTCAAAAGGTGAGACTGAATAAATATCTGGCGGAGAGCGGCCTGTGTTCCAGACGGGACGCGGACCGGCTGATTGAGGAAGGGCATATACAGGTCAACGGACAGACGCCCAGCCCCGGAATGAAAGTCAATGATCTGGATAAAATTACAGTGGATGGAAAGCCGGTGGCCCGCCGGGAGAAAAAAGTGGTGCTGGCTTACTATAAGCCGCAGGGAGTGACCTGTACACAGAGAGACAGACATGCGCAGGTAACCATAAAGGATGTCCTGGACTATCCCGTGCGCCTTACCTATGCGGGAAGGCTGGACCGGGATTCGGAAGGCCTGCTGCTTTTAACCAATGACGGGGATCTGATCAACAGCCTGATGCGGGCTTCGCACTACCATGAAAAAGAATATCTGGTCCGGGTCAATAAGCCTGTGAACCGGGAGTTTTTAAAGAAAATGTCGGACGGCGTCCTGCTTAAGGAACTCAATGTCAAAACCCGTCCCTGCCTGGTAAAGGAAGAAGGGAAATTTTTATTCCGCATTGTGCTTACCCAGGGACTGAACCGGCAGATCCGCAGGATGTGCAAAGAGCTGGGGTATGAGGCGGTCAATATCAAGAGGGTGCGGGTGGCCAATGTCCTTTTGGATAAGCTAAAACCCGGGGAATACCGCCCCGTAGCAGGGGAGGAAAGGAAAGAACTGTACCGCTGTGTGCAGTCCGGACAAAACGCGGGAAGGAAATCGCAAAGATGAATGATGTGCAGAGAATGAAAGAGCTGGCCGGCCGGCTCAAGGAAGCGGCAAAAGCCTATTATGCCCAGGACCGGGAAATCATGAGCAATTATGAATATGACAGGCTCTATGATGAGCTGGAAGAACTGGAGCGAAAAACCGGGGTGGTTTTGGCGGGAAGCCCCACGGTTTCCGTGGGCTATGAGGCAGTGGATGAGCTTCCCAAAGAGCGCCATGAGTCCCCCATGCTGTCCCTGGGCAAGACCAAAAACCGGGAGGAGCTGGCAGAGTGGCTCAAAGACCGGAGCGGGCTTTTGTCCTGGAAACTGGACGGGCTGACCATCGTTTTGACCTATCGGGACGGACAGCTGCTCAAGGCGGTTACCCGGGGCAACGGGGAAGTGGGGGAAGTGATTACCCCCAATGCCAGGACTTTTGTGAATCTGCCTTTGCAGATTCCTTTTGCAGGAGAGCTGGTCCTGCGGGGGGAAGCTGTGATTACCTATGCGGATTTTGCCAGGATTAACGGGGAGATTGAAGATGTGGACGCCCGTTACAAAAATCCCAGGAATTTATGCTCCGGATCCGTGCGCCAGCTGGACAGCCGGATTACGGCGGAGCGAAGCGTCCGCTTTTTCGCTTTCTCCCTGGTGAGTGCAAAGGATGTGGATTTTCATAATTCCAGAAAACGGCAGTTTCTGTTTTTAAGGGAACAGGGATTTGAGACGGTGGAATACCGGATGGTGACGGCACAAAACGTGGTGGAAACCGTGGACTGGTTCGAAAGCAGGATTGCCCAAAACCCGGTCCCTTCCGACGGGCTTGTACTGACTTATGAAGATATCGCTTATGGGGAATCCCTGGGGACTACGGCAAAATTTCCCCGCAGTTCCATCGCTTTTAAGTGGGCGGATGAGCTGGCAAAAACCACCCTGCGGGACGTAGAGTGGAGCGCCAGCCGCACGGGACTGATCAATCCGGTGGCCATTTTCGACCCGGTGGAGCTGGAAGGAACCACAGTGAGCCGGGCCAGCGTCCATAACGTGAGCATCGTCCGGCAGCTGAAGCTGGGAATCGGGGATAAAATTACAGTCTATAAGGCGAATATGATCATCCCACAGATCGCGGAAAACCTGACCCAAAGCGGCAGCCTGCAAATTCCGGACGTCTGTCCGGTGTGCGGCGGGCCTGCCAGAATTACCAGGGAAAACGATACGGAAACGCTGGTCTGCGTCAATCCGGACTGCGACGCCAAAAAGCTCAAATCATTCTCCCTTTTTGTCAGCCGGGATGCTTTTGGCATTGACGGTCTGTCCGAAGCGACGCTGGAAAAGTTTTTGGCCAAGGGATTTTTGCATACTTACGCCGATCTGTTCCATCTGGACCGACACCGGGAGGAAATCGTGGAAATGGACGGTTTCGGGGAAAAGTCCTATCAAAACCTGGTCAACAGCGTGGAAAAGGCCAGGACCATTCCCCTGGCCAAGCTGATTTACAGTCTGGGGATTCCCAATATCGGCCTGGCCAACGCCAAAATGATCTGCCGGGAATATCAAAACGACCTTAAGCGGATGCTGGAGGCCCCTGCGCAGGAGCTTGCCGCCATCGACGGGGTGGGGCCGGTGATCGCCGGCGCATTCCGGACGTTTTTCGATCAGGAGAAAAACAGGGAAGCACTGGAAGCGCTGCTCAAAGAAGTGATCCTTCAAAAGGAAAGCTTTTCCCAAAACGGGCTGCCCCTTTCGGGCAAATCCTTTGTGATTACGGGAAGCTTAAACCACTTCGAAAACCGCAGCGCCATGAAGGAAGCCATTGAAAAACTGGGAGGAAAGGTAACGGGCAGCGTGACCGGGAAGACAGCCTGCCTGATCAACAACGACAGCCAGTCCACCTCGGCCAAGAACAAAAAGGCCAGGGAACTGGGGGTAGAAGTGGTAACGGAAGAGGAATTCATAGAACGATTTTTGAAACGGGAGGACGGGAAAGAAAATGCCGATTAAAGTACAGAGCGATCTGCCTGCGCGGGAAATTCTGGATAACGAAAATATTTTTGTAATGGACGAATACCGGGCCATCCATCAGGACATGCGCCCGCTGCAGATCTGCATTTTGAACCTGATGCCCGTCAAACAGGATACGGAACTGCACCTTCTGCGTTCTTTGTCCAATACGCCGCTGCAGGTGGATGTCACTTTTATGAAGATGAACAGTCACGTTTCCCTCAACACTTCCGCCACCCATTTAAACCAGTTTTACCATACGTTTGATGAACTTAAGGAAAACAAGTATGACGGGCTGATTATTACGGGCGCGCCGGTGGAACAGATTCCCTTTGAAAAAGTGGATTATTGGCCCGAGCTGTGCGAAATCATGGACTGGTCCAAAACCCATGTGCACAGTACCTTCCATATTTGCTGGGGGGCTCAGGCAGGGTTATACTATCATTTCGGCCTGGATAAAGTCCTGCTGCCCGAAAAACTGTTCGGGGTTTATCCCCATCGGGTTTTGAACCGGAGGGTGCCGCTGGTGAGGGGGTTTGACGACGTATTCTATATTCCCCACAGCAGGCATACCGCCACGCCTGCGGAAGCGATTCATAACTGCTCCCGGCTGACGGTGATGGCGGAGTCCGAGCGGGCAGGGGTGCTTTTGTGCATGACAAAAGAGGGACGGCAGATCTTTGTTATGGGTCATCCGGAATACGACCGCTATACCCTGCATCAGGAATACATACGGGATGTGGAAAAAGGACTTCCCATCCATGTGCCGGAGAACTATTATCCGGACGACAATCCGGCCAAAAGGCCGCTTCTTTCCTGGAGATCCCACTGTAACGGACTGTATACCAACTGGCTGAACTATTATGTGTATCAGACGACCCCGTACGATATCCGGGAAATCAGTGACAGAAAGGCCGAGGGGGGACTATAAACAACGATGGAATTAGGAAAAACGGAATACCTGACAGAAAAAGAAGAGGGGAACAAAAATGGAGAAAATCGCACAGACAATCATAAACGGCATTAACGCAGTGGATGCGGCGATCTGGGGGTGGCCCATGATCGTCCTGCTTTTGGGAACCCATCTTCTGATGACCGTCATCACGGGGGGCATCCAGAAAAAGATCGGCACCGCCATCCGGCTGTCCTTTACGCCGGATCCGGATTCGGAAGGGGAGGTCAGCCAGTTCGGCGCCCTGGTGACGGCCCTGGCCTCCACCATCGGCACGGGAAATATCATCGGCGTGGGAACGGCCATTGTCCTGGGCGGACCGGGCGCGGTACTCTGGTGCTGGCTGACGGGCGTGTTCGGGATTGCCACCAAATATGCGGAATCCCTCATTGCTGTGAAATACCGGGTCAAAACTTCGGACGGGCGTATGCAGGGCGGCGCCATGTATGCCCTGGAACGCGGCCTGCACATGAAATGGCTGGGCCTTATTTTTGCATTTCTGGCTGCCTTTGCTTCCTTTGGGATCGGCTGCGCCACCCAGGTGAACGCCATTGCGACCGTCTGCGAGGCAAACCTGGGGATCCCGGTCTGGCCCATCGGCCTGATTGTGGCCGCGCTGACCGCGGTGATTATTTTCGGTGGAATCAAATCCATTGCCGGTGTATGTGAAAAACTGGTTCCTTTTATGGCGCTGTTTTACTGTATCGGCTGTATCATTATCCTGGGAATCAACCGGGACTTTTTGCTGCCCGCCATCCGGACGATTTTCACCCTGGCTTTCCGGCCCGGCGCCGCGGCCGGGGGACTGGTGGGAGGAGGCATTATGGTGGCCCTGCATTACGGGGTGGCCAGAGGGCTGTTTTCCAACGAGTCCGGCATGGGCAGCGCGCCCATCGCTGCCGCTGCCGCGCAGACAAGAAACCCGGTGCGCCAGGCGCTGGTTTCCTCCACGGGAACGTTCTGGGATACGGTGGTGGTCTGCGCCATCACCGGGCTGGTGCTGGTAACCAGCATCATGAAAAATCCGGAAATCGATATGGCGGCGGCAGGCAACGGAGGGGTCCTGACCACGCTGGCCTTTGATCAGATCCCCTATCTGGGGCCTGTGATTTTGGTATTCGGCATTATCCTGTTTGCCTTTTCCACGGTACTGGGATGGGCCTATTACGGGGAGCGGTGCGTGGAATACTGCTTCGGCCCCAAGGCGCTGATTCCTTACCGGCTTTTGTATGTGGCGGTGGCTGCCATTGCGCCCATCGTTGCGCTGGACCTGGTCTGGACGATTGCGGATATTTTAAACGCCCTTATGGCGGTCCCGAACCTGATTGCGGTCATCCTGCTTATTCCGGTGATCCGCAGGGAGACAAAGAAATATCTGCAGAATCTGGATGCGAAGTCAGAGGATGAAATCCCGACGGTTGACCGGCAGGGGCGTTCTTTAGGCGCTTAAAGATAGTGGATTTCCAGGGTGCCAAAGGACACGTCCCCGGTGAGGGAGAGAACCGGTACGCCGTCGGTTCCCTCTTCTTTGCCTGGGCGGGGAATCCCATCCTGGCTGGCGTGGCTAAAGGAAGAAGAAACGTTGTCTACGACCAGCCAGTTTGCCGGGACATAAAGTTCCATGCTGCCGAAAGAGACATCCACCTTCACTTCAGCCCGGCCTTCGTATAACCGGGCATCCGTGAAATAGATGGTCAGAGAACCGAATGAACTTTCGAAGCTGGCGCGGCGCAGCGCCTGACAATGGAGGTATTTGACGGAAGACTGGAAATTGACTTCACAGCGGACGATTTCGGATCCGTCTTCCTCCAGGAAAGTTTCCTCTTGGGAAGAAGAATTTTGAGAAAGGCCGATGACGCTGACTGCGCTTTTTTTCCCCTTCTTCAAAGGAAACAGGATGTTGAGGCCGATGGCACCGAAAAGCGCCGCCCCAAGCACGGGCCAGGGCGTAAGGTTTTCTATGCCCAGCGGACGGGCGTTGATGATGCAGAGGAAAGCGAGGGAAAACAGGATTGTCCCCCAACTCCTTTTGTGGATTCCGCTCAGCAAAATGCCCAGAACGCCCAGGGAAACCAGAATGGACCAAAAGCTGAAGCCGTCCAGATATCCGAGCTGCCCTGCGATGATCGCGACAGCTGTCAGCAAAAAAAGACTTCCCCAGAAGATTTTTTCCCCATTTCTCATAATCTTTTCCTTCTTTCTCCCAACTTTTCAATTAGGGCCTTGTAGTAATTGCGGGACACATAGGCTTTTTTTGCGGTCCCGTAAAATTCCACTCTGCTCGATGCGGAGAGGTTTTTGGTGATGGAATAGATGTGATCCAGGTTGACGATAGTCGATTTGGAGATTCGCATGAAGTGGCCCGGAAGATTCTCTTCCAGTTCATACAGCCTTAACTCCGTTAGATACAGCTTCTGAGCTGTGTGCGCCTGAATTTTTTTTCCCTCGGTTTCGAAAAAGAGAATTTGGTCCAGGGGCACATAATACCCGGTGTCGCCATCCTGTAAGGATATGCAGTTCTTTTCGGGCCCGGCGTTATTCAATGCCTGCTGCAGTTTTAAGATACGTTCATCCACCTGGCTGCAGCGGATGAGGATTTCGTCCTGCGGCAGGAATGGATCGATTTCAATTTTTACTTTCATCGCACGGATGCCTTTCATTGGTTCAGCCGACTGATAATTTGATTATAACGGATGGAAAGAGCAGGTCAAGCTGTTGGGAGTAAGAGGTGGGAAAAGGGACGTATGAGGCGGGAAAAAGGTGGTTTTTTGCCTGCCGGGATGTTATGATGGAGAAAAAAGAGAAGGAGGGCGAGAAATGGGAATTTATCGATGCTCGGTCTGCGGTTACATTTTTTCGGAAGAAAAGGAAAAAAAGCCCTTTTCAAAGTTGGACAAATGTCCTGTGTGCGGACAGCCGATAGACCGGTTCCATCCGGTGAAGGAGACGGTGACGGGAGAAGGCCTCTGGGGAAAGGGAAGCGATGCGGCTGCCCCAGCCTATGACGGCGCTTTCCTCCGGAGCGATCCGACGGAACGCTATATGGAAGAGATCCATCGGATGGCGGTGGAGGGAAGGACGATCCACGCTGCCATGAGCACGAAGCAAAAGATGCCCGGCTGGGACGATATCCTGATTTTGGGCGCGCAGCTAAACCCCATGCCCCTGGAGGACGACGCGCCGGTCAATACGCTGACGGTGATCGGGAAAAACGCCAAAAGGCCCATGCTGCTGTCCGGGCCGGTTTACATTTCCCACATGTCCTTCGGGGCACTTTCCCGGGAAATCAAAGTGGCGCTGGCGAAAGGAAGCGCCATGGCCAAAACCGCCATGTGCAGCGGGGAAGGCGGGATTTTGCCGGAGGAAAAGCAGGCGGCTTACCGCTACATTTTTGAATATGTGCCAAACCGCTACAGCGTTACAGCGGAAAATCTGAAGTCTTCGGACGCCGTTGAAATCAAGATCGGCCAGGGGACCAAACCCGGTATGGGCGGCCATCTGCCGGGGGAAAAGGTGACGGATGAGATCGCGGCGATCCGGGGAAAGGAAAAGGGGAAGGATATCCAGAGCCCTTCGAAATTTCCGGGGATCGAGTCAAAAGAAGACTTAAGGGGGCTGGTGGATGAGCTGAGAAGGGAATCGGACGGGAGGCCCATCGGGATCAAGATCGCCGCGGGACATATCGAGAGGGATCTGGAATTCTGCGTTTATGCGGGGGCGGATTTTGTGACGATCGACGGCAGGGGAGGTGCGACCGGATCCAGTCCCTATTTCCTGCGGGAATCTTCCAGCGTGCCCACGATCTACGCCCTGCACCGCGCCAGGAAATATCTGGATTCGGTCCGGTCCGATATGGAACTGGTAATTACGGGAGGACTGCGGGTCTCTTCCGATTTCGCAAAGGCAATTGCCATGGGAGCGGACGCGGTGGCCATCGCTTCTTCGGCCCTGATTGCGGCGGCCTGTCAGCAGTATCGGATCTGCGGCAGCGGGATGTGCCCGGTAGGCGTGGCCACCCAGGATCCGGCGCTGCGGGAACGGCTGAAAGTGGACGCCGCGGCGGCAAGAGCGGCGAATTTCCTGAATTGCTCCCTGGAAGAACTCAAAACCTTCGCCCGGATTACGGGCCATGAAAATGTGCATGACCTGTCCCTTTTCGACCTGTGCACCATCAGCAGGGAGATTTCGGAGTTTACGGATATTGTGCACGCGTGAAGAATTTAGAAACAAGGGGTTGACATTCTGAAAAAAGGGAGTATACTACAACCATAAAGCGAGGGCGCTGTGAAGATTTCACAGCGCTTTTTTCATTTGTCGGGGCAGCGCTTCCTGTCAGGCGCGGCCAACCTGTCATATAGAAATTTCCAATATGTCCCGTAAAAGGGCAAAACTGGTCGCAAAGGCGCGCATCCGGCGGATGGATGGGCGCTTTTTTTAATGTGAAGGAGGAAGAAGATATGAGTACAGCTATGATGATTGACACACTGTGGGTGCTGCTGGCTTCGATTCTCGTCTTTTTTATGAATCTGGGCTTTGCGGCGGTGGAAGCGGGTTTTGCGAGGGCCAAAAATACGGTGAACATCCTTTCCAAAAACTTCATCGTGTTCGCCGTTTCCTCCCTTGGCTTTCTGCTCCTGGGATGGGGGCTGATGTTTGGCGGGGATAATCCCTTTCTGGGAACGGAGCATCTGTTTGTGCTGGGAAATGCGGACCTGTCCTTTTATGACGGGACGCTGACACAGAACGTCCCTTTCTGGGGAAAATTCTTTTTCCAGCTGGTATTCTGCGGAACGGCGGCGACCATCGTTTCCGGGGCAGTGGCGGAACGGATTAAATACGGGGCCTTTATCCTCTTTTCTTTTGTCCTGACCCTGGTGATTTACCCCATTGTAGGCCATTGGGTATGGGGAGGCGGCTGGCTTGCGGATTTGGGATTTATGGATTTTGCAGGCGATACGGTAGTCCATTCCCTGGGCGGCTGGGGAGCCCTTTCCGGCGCCGTTTTACTGGGGCCCCGCATCGGGAAATACGGAAAGGACGGGAAAGCAAAAGCGATCCCGGGTCACAGCATGTCCCTGGCGGTAATCGGCCTGTTCGTCCTGTGGCTGGGATGGTTCGGCTTTAACCCGGGTTCCACGATGAGCTTTGCAAACCCGGCCGATGTGGTATACATCCTGATGACGACCAACACTTCGGCGATTGCGGCTGTTTTAACCTCAACCATTACTTCCTGGATTTTTTTGGGAAAACCGGACCTGGGGATGACGATCAACGGATGCCTGGCCGGCCTGGTGGGGATTACCGGAAGCTGTGCCTATGTGAGCGTGGGCAGTTCGCTTCTGATCGGCGCGCTGGCGGGGATCCTGGTGGTCTTTGCGGTAATATTTTTTGACAGGGTGAAAGTGGATGATCCGGTGGGCGCTACCTCCGTGCATCTTTGCTGCGGCATTTTCGGAACCGTCTGCGTCGGATTGTTTGCACAGGAGGGCGTTACCAGCCTTTCCGTGCGAAACGGGCTGTTTTTCGGGGGCGGTTTCGGACTGCTGGGAGCACAGCTGATCGGGATCGCAGCCGTGGGCGCTTTCGGGTTCGTTACCACTGCGTTAGTGTGGCTGGCGCTTAAAAAGACCATGGGCATCCGGGTATCGGTCAAAGAAGAGCTGGAAGGTCTGGATCTTGGAGAACACGGCAACATGGCATACCCGGATTTTGCGCCTGCCGCAGGCCTTCTGCCGCAGGACGATGTAGAAGCGGCGGGAGAGGCAGCGCCTGTTATGCCTGAATTGACGAAGTCCGTGCCGGTCAAAGAAGCCGTGCCCGTGATCCATAAGGAAAAAGAAGGGCTGAAAATGACGAAAGTCACCGTGGTTACCGGACAGGGCCGGTTTGCCGAGCTGGAACGGGCGCTGGCCGGTCTGGGAGTCACGGGGCTGACCATTACCAATGTGTTCGGATACGGGATGCAGAAAGGCCATGAAACCTATTTCAGAGGCGCCCCTGTGGAAACGCGGCTGCTGCCGAAGGTAAAAATCGAAGTGGTGGTATGCAAAATCCCGGTGGAAACCGTAGTGGATACGGTTCAGAAAACCCTTTATACGGGGAATGTGGGAGACGGGAAAATTTTCGTCTACGACGTGGAAGATGTGGTCAAGGTACGCACCGGGGAACACGGATACGACGCGCTGCAGGACGAATAAAATTTTTTGCGGGATTTCCATAAATGTCCGGTTGAACATATGTTCGGAATGAGATATAATACAAAAGAAGGAAGGAGCAGCATGAAAGACCGGACCTATCTCGCCATTGATCTGAAATCTTTTTACGCTTCCGTGGAGTGTATTGAACGGGGGCTGGATCCGCTTACCACCAACCTGGTGGTGGCGGATCTTTCGCGCACGGAAAAGACCATTTGTCTTGCGGTATCCCCGTCGTTAAAGGCATACGGCATTCCGGGCAGGGCGCGGCTGTTTGAAGTGATACAAAAGGTCGGGGAGGAAAACGGACGGCGCAGGGCAAGATGCGGCGGGTTTTGCGGAGAATCGCAGGATGAAAAAGAGCTTAAGAAGGATCCGGCGCTGAAGATCGCCTGGCTGACCGCTGCGCCCAGGATGGCGTTGTATCTGCAATACAGCGCCCGCATCCACGGGATTTATCTGCAGTATGTGGCGCCCGAGGACATCCATGTCTATTCCATCGACGAAGCGTTTCTGGATGTGACGGATTATCTGCAGACTTACCGCCTTACCGCAAAACAGCTGGCGGGCAGGATTATCCGGGAGGTACTGCGTCAGACAGGCATTGTAGCGGCGGCAGGGATCGGGCCCAACCTCTATCTTTGCAAGGCCGCGCTGGATATTGTGGCCAAACATGTGCCCGCCGACGAGGACGGGGTGCGGATCGCTGCGCTGGATGAAAAGAGCTACCGGCGCCTGCTCTGGGGGCATCGTCCTCTGACGGATTTTTGGAGAGTGGGGGCGGGGACGGCGCGCAGGCTGGCAGAGACAGGCCTGTTTACCATGGGTGATGTGGCCAGGTGTTCCCTGGGCGGGCCGGATGATTTTTATAATGAAGACCTTTTATACCGCCTTTTGGGCGTCAATGCGGAGCTGCTCATCGACCACGCCTGGGGGGTGGAGCCCTGCACCATTGCGGACATCAAGGCCTACCGGCCCCGGTCCAACAGCCTGGGCGCGGGACAGGTGCTGCAGTCTCCCCACGATTTTGAAAAAGCCGGGATCGTGGTACGGGAGATGGCGGACAGCCTGGCCCTTGGGCTGGTGGAGAAGGGGCTGGTGACAGACCAGGTGGTGCTGACGGTGGGCTATGACCGGGAAAGCTTAAAGGACCCTGCGGTTCGAAAACTTCTGGACGGTTCGGTGACAAAGGACCGGTACGGCAGGGAAATCCCGGCCCATGCCCACGGGACGGTCAATCTGGGAAGCGCCACCTCCTCCGGCAGACAGATCGGGGAAGCGGTGATGCGCCTGTATGGGGAAATCGTCAATCCGGCCCTTCTGATCCGCCGACTGAACCTGACTGCCTGCCATGTGGTACCGGAAGAGGAGACGAAACAGGAAGAAGGCTTCCGGCAGCTGGAGCTGTTTTCGGACTGGGGAAAAGAAGAGGCCCAGGGAGATAAGCGGCAGCGGGAGGAAGCAGAGAAAGAGAGGGAAAAGAAGATGCAGAAGGCGGTGCTGGAAATTCAGAAAAAATTCGGGAAAAATGCGGTGCTTAAGGGCATGAGCCTGCAGGAGGGCGCCACTGCCCGGGAAAGAAACGGCCAGATCGGCGGACACAGGGCGTAACGGAGTATATTGCAGGGAGGCAGGATGAAAGATTTCTTTTCGGATTCCCATTTATATGACGATATCATAGACCGGTCCAGGCCGGTTTCGCGGCGGCATTTGCCTATGTCAAACGCAGAACGGGCCGCCCAGTTTTTCCCCTTTGATGCACTGGGTTTTCAGTCTGTGATGAGGGAAGAAGAGCGGCAGACCCAGGAGAGGGTGCGGCTGGATGAGGATGCGAAGGCGGCGCTGGACCGCTGTCTGGCTTTGCTGCGAAAAGAGATCCGGCAGCATCCGGAAGTGACAGTGACCTGGTTTGTCCCGGACGAATACAAAGAAGGCGGCGCGTACACCACCGCAGCCGGCCGGGTCAAAAAGCTGGACGAACCGGGAGGGGCCCTCGTTTTGGAAGGGGGCGTCCGTATCCCCCTGGAGGAAATCCTCTTTCTGTCCGGCCCCCTTTTGGAGGAAAGTATTCCTTAGGGGCATGGACGCGGATAGAAAACGGGTATTGGACAGAAGTGCGGAAATGGTGTATTCTTTTTTATAGAAGCGAAACGTTTCCAAACGGCTTTGCGCCGTAAATTACAGGGAAGGGAGTATGATCGGATGATTACAAAAGAGTTCCAGGATCTGAAGCTGTCCGCGCTGGGGATGGGGGCCATGCGCCTGCCCGTTGTCGGCGGGGACGACGCATGCATCGATGAAGCGGCGGTACAGCAGATGGTGGATTATGCCATCGCCCACGGGGTCAATTATTTCGATACCGCCTGGGGATACCATAACGGACAGTCCGAACTGGCGATGGGGAGGGCGCTGAAAAAATATCCCAGGGAATCTTTTTGCCTGGCGGATAAATTCCCCGGCTATGACTTGTCCAACATGGGGAAGGTACGCGAGATTTTTGAAGAGCAGTTAAGCAAATGCCAGGTGGAATATTTTGACTTTTATCTTTTTCACAATGTGTGCGAGATGAACATAGACGCCTATCTGGATGAAAAATACGGGATTTTCCAGTATCTGGTTGAACAAAAAAGAAGGGGGAGAATCCGGCATCTGGGCTTTTCCGCCCACGGCAGCTACGATGTGATGAAGCGCTTCCTGGAAGCTTACGGACAGGAGATGGAATTCTGCCAGATTCAGCTGAATTATCTGGACTGGGACTTCCAGGATGCGAAGTCGAAGGTGGAGCTGCTTCGGTCCTGGCATCTTCCGGTCTGGGTGATGGAGCCTTTGCGCGGGGGCAGGCTGGCTGCCCTGGAACAGAAAGACGAAGAGACGCTGAAGGCGCTGCGGCCCGACGAGGAGATCCCGGCCTGGGCATTTCGTTTCCTGCAGTCCGTTCCCGAAGTGGGTGTGGTCCTTTCCGGCATGTCCAATCTGGAGCAGATGCAGAAAAACATCCGTACCTTTGAAGAGAATAAGCCGCTGAATGAAGAGGAGAGGGATAGCCTCCTGCGGATTGCGGACGAGATGGTCAAAAAGATCGCCCTGCCCTGTACGGCCTGTCATTACTGTGTCAGCCACTGTCCGAAAGGCCTGGCCATTCCGGATCTTTTGGCCCTTTACAACGAACACTGCTTTACGGGCGGCGGTTTTATCGCGCCCATGGCCCTTTCCGCGATTCCTAGGGAAAAGTGGCCCACCGCCTGCATCGGCTGCAGAAGCTGTGAAAAAGTCTGTCCCCAGCAGATCAAAGTTTCCGAAGCCATGGCGGATTTTTCCAGACGGCTGGAAGCATAATGCAGGGTATATATCGTATAACAAAATCCCGGGACACAGGCTCTTGCCTGCGGTCCGGGATTTTGTTTTAACGGTCAGAAGCCAGCAAAGCCAGATCATTATAAAAGCCCGGGTAACTGATCCGTACGCAGTCCCCGTTTTCGATGACCGTGGTTCCTTCGGCGGCCATGGCCGCCACGGCAAAGCTCATGGCGATGCGGTGATCCTCGAAAGAAGAAACAGAAGCGCCATGCAGCGTGTGCCCGCCGCAGATGATCATGCCGTCCGGGGTGGGCGTTACATCAGCGCCCATGGCCTTAAGCCCGGCGGTTGTGGTTGCGATCCGGTCGGATTCCTTAACCTTTAGTTCGGCGGCATCCCGGATGACCGTGGTTCCTTGCGCAAAGGCGGCCATGACCGCAATCATGGGCAGTTCGTCGATCAGGGCAGGGATCAGTTCCCCTTCGATCACGGTGCCGTGCAGGGGACTAAAAGAGACAAACAGGTCCGCCACGGGTTCTCCGGCGCAAAGCCGCTCGTTGAGAATTTCCAGGCGGCCTCCCATAGAGCGGATGACGGAAAGGATTCCGCTGCGGGTGGGGTTGATCCCCACGTTTTTCACCAGTATTTCCGAACCGGGGACTAAAAGGCCGGCCGCCAGGAAATAGGCTGCGGAGGAAATGTCCCCGGGCACTTCGATTTTCTGCCCAAAGAGGGGAAAACCCGGGCGCAGAAGGGCGGTTTTTCCTTCGGAAACCAGATTTGCGCCGAACCCTTTGAGCATCAGTTCCGTATGGTTGCGGCTCGGCAAAGGTTCTGTCACCTGCGTGGGAGAATCCGCATAGAGTCCTGCCAGAAGAATGGCGGATTTTACCTGTGCGGAAGCCACGGGGGTGGCGTAGGAGATGCCGTGTAAGGGCCTTCCTGTGATGGACAAAGGGGCGCATCCGTTATGGCGTACGCTCTCGATTTGGGCCCCCATCAGGGAAAGGGGCTCCATGATCCGCTTCATGGGCCGCTTTTGAATGGAAGCGTCCCCGGTCAGGACGGAAGAAAACTCCTGACCCGACAAAATACCGGATAAAAGCCGGGTGGTGGTGCCGGAATTCCCGGCGTCCAGAATCTTTTCGGGAGCCGACAGGCCGTGCAGCCCCCTGCCGTGGACCAGGATTTTTTCCGGCGTATTTTCGATGGAAATGCCCAGCTGCCGGAAACAGGAAATGGTGGAAAGACAGTCCGCTCCCTGCAAAAAATTGGTTACTTCCGTCAGCCCTTTTGCGATTGCGCCGAACATGACGCTTCTGTGGGAAATGGATTTATCTCCGGGAACGGTCAGTTCCCCTTTTAAAGGGCCGCTTTGTCGTATTTCCATGAGGTTTATTTTCCTTTCCTATTCGTTTGCCTAAAACCGTTCAGGGTTATTTGGCCAGATGAGTGGTATATCCCCTGCCTGTCAGCAGACGGATTGCTTTCTCAATGGAAGCTTCTTCATAAAATTCGATCGCCAGCACACCTTCCTGTGCTTCGCGGTTATGGGCGATGCCGATATTTTTGATATTGATGCCGTTTAAAGCCAGCAGTGTGGCCACGGCAGCCAGGGAACCGGCTTCATCCGGGATATCCACCCGGATGGAGTAGACTTTCTTGATGGGGCCGCTTCCGGCATCGATGAAAGAATCCCGGTAGAGACGGGCATTTTCAAAAAAAGAAAACAGGCTGTCCGGATCCTTTTTCTGAAGCTGTTGTTCGATCGTTTCCAGATCCCGGATATAGTCCTGCAGAAGGGCGAGGATATTTTCCGTGTTGGTCAGGCAGATCTGCTGCCACATGACGGCGGAGGAAGAAGCGATCCGGGTGATGTCCTTAAACCCCCCGGCGGCGATGGACTTCATCAGTCCGTCCCTGCCGTCGTGATCTTTTACCAGGTTCACCAAAGAGGCGGCGATAATGTGGGGAAGATGACTGACGGCGGCTGTAATATAGTCGTGTTTTTGAGGATCTACCAAAAGGGGGATGGCCCCGGTGGCAGATACCAGCCTGCGGAAAATTTCCACTTTTCCGGCCGGGACGGCAGCGGCGGGGGCGATGATGTAATAGGCGTTTTCCAGCAGGGAAGCTTTTGCGTTGGCAAAGCCGATCCGTTCGCTTCCCGCCATGGGATGCCCGCCGATAAACCGGTCCTGGATGCCCAGGGATTCGATCAGGCGGCAGATGGGGGTTTTGACGCTGCCCACATCGGTGAGAATGCAGTCCGGACGGCAGAATTGCAGCGCCAGCCGCAGGTTTTCTTCGTTGCAGGCCACGGGCGCGCATAAAAAGAGAAAATCGCAGCCGGCCAGTATTTCGGAAGGACGTTCGCAAACCGCGTCGGCCGTACCTTCCGACAATGCCAGCCGGCGGGTGGACGGATCCGGATCACAGGCGATAATCCGGATATCCTCCCTGTTTTGCTTGAAAGCCCGGGCAATGGAACCGCCGATAAGGCCCAGGCCGATAAAACCGCAGGTAATCATATTTCCCTCCATGCCTAGTTTAATTCCTGCCTGCAAGAGTCCAGTAAGGCTTTAGTTCTTCGGTCAGATGGGAGAACTTTTCAAAATTCAGGGACTGGGGACCGTCGGAAAGGGCGCAGGCCGGATTGTTATGTACTTCGATCATCAGCCCGTCCGCCCCGCAGGCAACGGCGGCTTTGGCCATGGGAGGGACGTAGCGGTAAGCGCCTGTGGCATGGGAAGGATCCACGATGACCGGAAGATGGGTCTTTTCCTTTAAAACAGGGACCGCGCTTAAGTCCAGGGTGTTGCGGGTGGAGGTTTCATAGGTACGGATGCCCCGTTCGCACAAAACCACGTTGGGATTTCCTTCGGCCATAATATATTCCGCGGCGTTGAGCCATTCTTCAATGGTGGCGCAAAGCCCCCGCTTGAGCAGTACGGGAAGGCCGCTGCGCCCCGCCTCTTTGAGCAGGATAAAGTTCTGCATGTTGCGGGCCCCGATCTGCAGCATGTCCACATATTTTACCGCGGCTTCAATCGCCTCCAGGCTGACTACTTCGCAGATAGTGGCCAGCCCGTATTCTTTCCCCGCAGCCTGCATATAGCGAAGCCCTTCTTCTTCCAGGCCCTGGAAGGAATAGGGGGAAGTGCGGGGCTTATATGCGCCGCCGCGCAGCATGGTGGCGCCGGAACGCTTCACCGCTTTTGCAATGAGCATCAGCTGATCATTGGACTCCACGGCGCAGGGCCCGGCGATGATCGTCCGGGTATGGGGACCGATCTGCGTGCAGCCGACGGTTACCACCGTAGGATCCGGGTGGAATTTCAGATTTGCCAGCTTGTAGCTTTCGGTTACGGGAACAATCCGGTCCACATCGGAAAAAAGGGCGAGATGTTCGGTGGACAGGCGGCTTTTGTCGCCCACCACGCCAATGATGGTCACCTGGGTCCCTTCGGAGAGGTGGGCCGTCAGCCCGTTGGATTCGATATAGTTCTTCACCGCGGTGATATGCTCGGCGGCAGCCTGCGGTTTCATGACAATAATCATAAGGAAGTCCTCCCTATCCATCAATAAATTCTTCCACCAATATAGCACGTTAAAGTGCGAAAATCAACTGCAAAAGGGAGGAAAGAGGGAAAAGGGGAGAGGGGCATTGTGAAAAAGCTGGCAAAGTTGCTGAAAAAGGCTTGCAGATCATAGGAAAGTTTAGTAGAATATCCACATGGGGAAATTGGGAATGATTTTGCTTACCTTGAAAATCTTTGACAGAATTACCCAGAAATTGCATAATACGGAGGAATGAACATGAACATTTACACAACTGACAAGATCCGTAACGTGGTTCTGTTGGGCCATGGCGGTTCGGGAAAGACCAGCCTGGTGGAAGCAATGGCATATCTGTCCGGCATCACATCCAGAATGGGTAAAGTATCCGATGGCAATACGGTCAGTGATTTCGGTAAGGAAGAACAAAAGAGACAGATTTCGATCAGCACATCCGTTGTACCCATTGAGTGGAACGGCGTGAAGATCAATGTTTTAGATACACCCGGTTACTTTGATTTCGTAGGGGAAGTAGAGGAAGCGGTCAGCGCTGCGGGCGCTGCCATTATCGTCATCAACGGCAAGTCCGGTATCGAAGTGGGCACGGAGAAAGCCTGGGAGCTGTGTGAGAAGTACCATCTGCCCCGTTTTATCTTTGTGACCAACATGGATATCGACAATGCTTCCTATCGTCAGATTGTGGAGGATCTGAGGGAGAAATACGGCAAGAAGATTGCGCCCTTTAACCTGCCGATCCGTGAAAACGAGCGTTTTGTGGGCTATGTCAACGTAGTGTCCGAAACGGCCAACCGCTGGCAGGGCAAAGAAGTGGTTCCCTGCGAGATCCCCGAGTACAATAAGCCGAATCTGGAGATCTGCCGGGAGACGCTGATGGAAGCGGTGGCAGAGACCAGCGAAGAGTTCATGGAACGGTATTTTGGCGGCGAGACTTTTTCGGAAGCGGAGATCCGTGCCGCGCTGCGGGCAAATGTCCTGGACGGATCCATTATTCCTGTGTCCATGGGTTCCAATCCCCTCTGTCAGGGCGTCTATACCCTGCTGGACGATATCGTGAAGTATATCCCCAGCCCCGAAGACCGGGAGTGCGCGGGCATTAACGTCAAGACCAACGAAATCTATCATGCGGATTACGATTTCTCCAAGGCAAAATCCGCATACATTTATAAGACCATGGTGGATCCCTTTATCGGGAAATATTCCCTGATCAAGGTCTGCTCCGGCGTCTTAAAGACCGACGATGTGATGTACAATAAGGACAGCGATGTGGAGGCAAAGATCGGCAAGCTGTACGTGATGGTAGGCAACAAGCCGCAGGAAGTCAGCGAGCTGCACGCAGGCGACCTGGGCGCGCTTGCAAAATTAAACGGGGCAAAGACGGGCGACACCCTTTCCACCAAGGCTACCCCTCTGGCATTCTCCCGCACGGAGTATTCCAAGCCCTATACGGCGAAGCGCTACAAAGCCGTGAACAAGGGGGACATTGACAAGATTTCCCAGTCCCTGCAAAAGATCACGGACGAAGATAAGACGCTGAAAGTGGTCAACGATTCCGAGAACCGCCAGACCCTGATTTACGGTATGGGCGATCAGCATCTGGATATTGTTGCCAGCCGTCTGGAAAACGAATACAAAGTTAAAATTGAACTGGATGAGCCCAAGGTGGCTTATCGCGAGACCATCAAGAAGAAATCCGACGTGGAATACAAATATAAAAAGCAGTCCGGCGGACACGGACAGTACGGCCATGTCAAGATGCGTTTCGAGCCTTCGGGAGATCTGGATACGCCTTATGTGTTTGAACAGGTCGTTGTGGGCGGCGCGGTGCCCAAGAACTATTTCCCGGCTGTGGAAAAGGGAATTGCGGAAGCCGTTCAGAAAGGCCCTATGGCCGCATATCCGGTTGTGGGCGTTAAAGCGGTCCTTTACGATGGTTCCTACCATCCGGTTGACTCTTCCGAAATGGCGTTTAAGATGGCTGCTTCCCAGGCGTTTAAGAAGGGATTCATGGAAGCGGGCCCGGTTCTGTTAGAGCCCATTTCTTCCCTCAAAGTGACGGTGCCGGATCAGTATACCGGCGACGTAATGGGAGATCTGAACAAGAGACGGGGCAGAGTGCTGGGAATGACTCCTATCACTGGCGGCAAGCAGGTGATTGAGGCGGATGTCCCTACGGCGAGCCTGTATGGGTACTGCACGGATCTGCGTTCCATGACCGGCGGACGCGGCGTATATGAATACGAGTTTGCACGGTATGAGCAGGCGCCCAGCGATGTCCAGGAAAGGGAGATTGCCGCAAGGGCAGCCAAGGTTGCGGAAGGAAGCGACGAATAAGTGCCTTTTTTAGAGAAGGCAGGGGTTATCTGATCAGAAGACAGGATGCCGCAGTGTTGGGGGACACGGGTGCGGCATCCTGTTTTTTTAGGGAACGGAATGGATTTTGAAAGTGAAGTGTGCTATACTGGCGCATAAGCCGGGAGAAAACCGGCAACCCTGAAAAAGGGCGGCCTGCAAAAAGGCGTCCTTTGGGGAGAAAAGGAGAATACGATTACAATGAAAAAAGGGAAAAAGGCCCTCTTTTACGGGATTTGCATTGCGGCAGCCCTGATTGCGGTGTTCGTGTATTATTACATTACGCTGCCGGCCATCAATATCCACTCCAGCGGATTTTGGTTTTTCCTGCTGGCGCTGATTGCGGCGGCAGCCGTCGTCTACGCGGTCAGAAAGGCCGGAAAAGAGTACCGTCAATACGGGAAGGCCGCAAAACTGGACTGGAAGTCTTGGAAGCTTCTGAAAGGATTCGCCGGGATTTTTATTGCGGTCCTGGCCGTCTATCTGATCGGGGATCTTCTGTCTTCCCCCATTATTAACGCAAAGAAGTACCAGCAGCTTCTCACTGTAGAAGAAAGGAACTTTACGGACGATATCAGGGAAGTGGATTACAGCACGATTCCCTTACTGGATAAGGATTCTGCCGCCCTGCTTGGGGACCGGAAGATGGGGAGCCTGGTGGAAATGGTTTCCCAGTTTGAAGCGGCGGACGATTATACCCAGATCAATTATCAGGGGAAACCGGTCCGGGTGACGCCGCTGGTCTATGCCAGTCCCATTAAATGGCTGACCAACCAAAGCAAAGGGATTCCGGCCTATATTATGATTGATATGACCACCCAGGATACGGAAGTGGTCATGCTGGAAGAAGGGATCAAATATTCCAAGTCAGAGTATTTTAACCGGAACCTGTACCGGCACCTGCGGTTCCGCTTCCCTACCTATATTTTTGACGACCAGCTGTTTTTCGAGATCGATGAATCCGGGACGCCCTACTGGGTATGCCCCGTAAAGAAATTTAATATCGGACTGTTCGGCGGACAGACCGTGGGAAGGGTTGTTTTGTGCAACGCCATCACCGGGGAATGCGTGGACTACGCGGTAGAGGATGTGCCCCAGTGGATCGACAAAGTATTTTCCGCGGAACTGCTGATGGATCTTTACGATTATCACGGCGTGCTGGTGCACGGCTATTTTAACAGCATCCTGGGGCAGAAGGACTGTATCCGCACTACGGAAGGATACAACTATATTGCCCTGGACGACGACGTTTGGGTGTATACCGGTCTGACTTCGGTCAACGGCGACCAGTCCAATGTGGGATTTGCCCTGATGAACCAGCGCACCATGGAAACCCGGTATTATAAGGTGGAGGGCGCTACGGAAACTTCCGCCATGGCCTCTGCGGAAGGACAGGTGCAGAATTTAAAATACAAGGCATCTTTCCCGCTGCTTTTGAACATTTCCGGGGAGCCTACCTATTTCGTGGCGTTAAAGGACGGCGCCGGCCTGGTGAAAAAATACGCCATGATCAACGTGGAGAAATATCAGTGGGTGGCGATCGGGGATACGGTACAGGAATGTGAAAGAAACTACAGCGAACTGCTGACGACCAACGGGATCGAGGATACCCGGACAGGGGAGCTTAAGAAGTTTTCCGGTGTGATCGAGGTGATTGCGCCGGTGGTGATTGACGGAAATACCCACTACTATATCTGTCTGGAAGGAAAGGAAGAAATTTTCGACGCAGACCTGGCCAACGAAGAGCTGCTTTCCGTCCTGCGTTACCGGGAAGGCGACCGCATCAGCCTGTCTTGCTATGAAGAAGGGGCAGGGATTTATCAGGTGACGGCAGTGGGGCCATCCGCCTGAGGGGACAGAAATTCGCTGACAGCGCTTGACAAACGGGCGGGCCGCTACTACAATAGTACCATATTTGACCGTTTGCCCGAACGGGTTTTCGGTTTCAGGTGAAAAAGGCGAAGAAGAGGAGCGAGAAGGGAAACTTCTGACAGAGAGCCGCCGGGTGGTGCGAGGCGGCAGAAGGGAACTTTTGACTGGCCTTGGAGCTTCCTTTGCAAAAGCGGATGCAAGTAGTGAAGGACGGTTGCCCCGTTACAGGCGGATGAGTGCACGTAAGATGCAGCGCATGGCGCAGCGTTTTCGTGAAATGGAGTGGTACCGCGGAGGTTTTGGCCCTTTCGTCTCTATATTTGGAGAGGAAGGGCCTTTTTTCATCCGACAGGAGTTCATTTCCCGTTGAATGAAAAAAGACGCTGATGTTTCCGGAAAACGCAGGAGTGCCAGTAACTTTTATCAGCTGGAGGAAGAAAATGGAAAGAGTTTACAATCCAAAAGAGATTGAAAAAAAGTGGCAGAAGATCTGGGAGGATGAAAAGGCTTTTGCCGCTACAAATGATTTCACCAGGCCCAAGTATTACGCACTGGTGGAGTTCCCCTATCCGTCCGGACAGGGACTGCACGTAGGCCATCCCCGCCCCTATACGGCGCTGGATATCGTGGCCAGAAAAAGAAGGATGGAAGGATACAACGTTTTGTACCCCATGGGCTGGGACGCGTTTGGCCTTCCTACCGAAAACTATGCGATTAAAAATCACATTCATCCCAAGATCGTGACGAAGAACAACGTGCACCGCTTCAAGGAACAGCTTCAGTCGCTGGGATATTCCTTTGACTGGGACAGGGAGATTAACACCACGGACCCCAATTATTACAAATGGACCCAGTGGATCTTCTTAAAGCTCTTTAAGGCGGGCCTGGCGTACAAGGCGGAGATGCCCATTAACTGGTGTACTTCCTGTAAGGTGGGCCTGGCCAATGAGGAAGTGGTCAACGGACACTGCGAACGCTGCGGCGCGGAAGTGGTGCGCCGGGTCAAGAGCCAGTGGATGCTCAAGATCACGGAATATGCGGATAAGCTGATCGACGGCCTTGACGGGGTGGATTATATCGAACGGGTCAAGGTTTCCCAGAAAAACTGGATCGGCCGTTCCCACGGCGCGGAAGTGGATTTCCCCATCAAAGGCGAGAAAGAGACGCTGCGCATTTATACCACCAGGCCGGACACCCTGTTCGGTGTGACCTACATGGTTATTTCCCCGGAACATCCTTATATCGAGAAATTTGCGGACAAGATCCGCAATCTGGACGAGATTAAGGCCTATCAGGAGATGGCGGCCAGAAAGTCCGATTTCGAACGTTCCGAACTGGCAAAGGAAAAGACCGGCGTGAGGATCGACGGACTGACGGCAATCAACCCGGTCAACCAGACGGAAATTCCTATCTGGGTTTCCGATTATGTGCTTATGAGCTACGGCACCGGCGCCATTATGGCCGTTCCTGCCCATGACGAAAGGGACTGGGAGTTTGCCAAGAAGTTCGGCATGCCTATTATCCAGGTAGTGGAGAGCTCAAAGGGAAGCGTTGATGTCAGTAAGGCGGCCTTTACCGACGTGGCCACCGGCAGGCTGGTAAATTCCGGATTCTTAAACGGTATGGAAGTGGAAGAGGCCAAGAAAGCCATTACCGAATACCTGGAGAAGGAAGGCATCGGCGTTCCCAAAACCAACTACAAGCTCAGGGACTGGGTATTTTCCAGACAGCGCTACTGGGGAGAACCGATCCCCATTGTACACTGTGAGAAGTGCGGTTATGTACCGGTTCCGGAAGACCAGCTTCCGCTGGAGTTGCCGGACGTGGAAAGCTATATGCCTACGGATAACGGGGAGTCCCCTCTGGCAGCCATGCGCAGCTGGGTGGAAACCACCTGCCCCTGCTGCGGCGGACCGGCAGAGCGGGAGACGGACACCATGCCCCAGTGGGCGGGATCTTCCTGGTATTTTATCCGTTATATCGATCCTCATAACAACGAGGCGCTGGCAAGCCCCGAAGCGATGAAATACTGGCTTCCCGTGGACTGGTACAACGGCGGGATGGAGCACACCACCCTGCATCTGCTGTATTCCCGGTTCTGGCACAGATTCCTCTATGACCAGGGCATCGTACCCTGTCCGGAACCGTATCAAAAGAGGACGTCCCACGGCATGATCCTCGGGGAAAACGGCGAGAAGATGAGCAAGTCCAGAGGAAATGTGGTCAACCCGGACGACATTGTCAATGAGTTCGGCGCGGATACCTTAAGGACCTATGAGATGTTTATCGGGGCCTTTGACCTGAGCGCCTCCTGGAGCCAGGAAGGCGTGCGCGGATGCCGGAGATTTTTGGACCGTGTCTGGAAGCTGCAGGACCTGGTAACAGGGGAAGAGGGCTATTCCAAAGAACTGGAAACGAAGATGCACCAGACCATCAAGAAAGTTTCCACGGACTATGAAAGCCTGAAATACAACACGGGCATCGCGGCCATGATGGCGTTAATCAACGATATGTACAAGGCCGGGAAAGTAACCAGGGACGAGTTTAAAACCCTCCTGATCCTGTTAAATCCCGTGGCGCCCCATATGACGGAAGAACTTTGGGAGATTATGGGTTACGGCGGACGCCTGTATCAGACCCAGTGGCCGAAGTGGGAAGAAGCAAAGACCGTGGAGGCACAGATTGAGATCGCTGTCCAGGTAAACGGGAAAGTACGGGCTACGGTGAAACTTTCTGCGGACGTTTCCAAGGAAGACGCTATTGCAGCCGGGAAAGAAGCGGTTGCGGATAAGCTTTCCGGCAATATCGTAAAGGAGATTTACGTGCCGGGCAGGCTGGTCAATCTTGTCTGCAAATAAAAAATAAAACGTTCAAAAGGCGGAAGAAAGGCGAAAAGCCGATCTTGCGCCTTTTTTGACGGAACACAGTTTTTTCAGAGAATGGACACAATTTCCCCTCCTTTTGCACACATTTTTTGCATATAGTAGAAAGGTGCAATGACGGACCGCAGGATTTTGCGGGACGAAAAAGGGAGGATCGATATGATTGAGATTTCGCATCTGGTCAAAAAATACGGCGGCCATTATGCGGTGAAGGACCTGGATGTTACCATCCAGGACGGGAGGATCTACGGCTTTTTGGGGCCAAACGGCGCAGGCAAATCCACGACGATGAACATGATCACAGGCTATCTTGCGCCCACGTCGGGAGAAGTAAAGATCGACGGCTATGACATTATGAAAGAGCCGGAAGCCGCCAAAAAAAGGATCGGTTACCTGCCGGAGGTCCCTCCGCTGTATCCGGATATGACGGTGGGGGAATATCTGCGTTTCGCAGCGCAGCTAAAGAAAATCCCTTCCGGGCAGCGGGCAAAGGAAGTGCAGCGCTGTATGGA
>CALWGP010000014.1 GCA_944380095.1 uncultured Lachnospiraceae bacterium
GCGGAAATCTTAAATGAATATAAAAACCTCCCTCCCTCGTTGCCTTTTACCCCTGCGGATGGTAAAATGAAACAGAATACCCTGACCGGGTAAATTTTTGTGCGTTCAAACGCTGACAGAAGGGAATGTTTCATTGATGAACAGGCGAAATAATCTGAAGTGGAAACTGCAAAGATATGCAATACCGAATCTGACACTGTATCTGATCATCTGCTACGGAATCGGCTATGTGCTGCAGCTGGCAGCGCCGTCCATTGTATCCTGGCTGATGCTGGACCCGTTTCTGATCCTGAAGGGGCAGATCTGGCGTCTGGTTACCTGGGTGCTGATCCCGCCGGAGAGTTCCAACCTCTTTTTTGTGCTGATCATGCTGTATCTGTATTATTCCCTGGGCAACCTGCTGGAGAGGATCTGGGGGACGTGGAAGTATAATGTTTATCTGTTTTCCGGCATGCTGTTTACAATCCTGGGCGCCTTTGTCCTCTGTATTTACTGCGCCGCTATGGGGGCAGCGCCGGTGAATATTTCGGGATATACGATCCAGGGGATGTATTTGCTGCGCAATGAAACCGTGGTTTATTTTGGAATGTTTTCCACCTATTATGTCAACATGTCCATTTTCCTGGCATGCGCGGCCAGCATTCCGGATGTAAGGGTCCTTTTGATGTTCGTCTTCCCGATTAAGGTGAAGTGGCTGGGGATTATCTACGGCGTGATGCTGGTGGTGAGCTGTATCCAGGGCGGACTGGTTACCTGGATTGTGGTCGGCTTTTCTTTGCTCAACTTCCTGGTCTATTTCATCGGATCCAAGGGCAAGATGCACCTGAATGCAGGACAGGTGAAAATGCGTCATGAGTTCCGGCATAAAATGCGGGCGGCCGAGCATCAATCCCGGGGCATTACCCGGCATAAGTGCGCGGTCTGCGGGCGTACGGAGCTGGACGGGGACGATCTGGAATTCCGTTTCTGCTCCAAATGCAACGGCAACTATGAATATTGCCAGTATCATCTGTTTACCCATGAACATGTAAAATAAGGCGGGAAGGGACCGGAAATGAAGGAACAGTTTGAATTTGCCAAAGCGCTGGAAAAAATCTGCGCCCTGGCCGGGCAGCAAGGCGGTATGATCCGGAAAGAACAGGTCGAAGAAACGCTGCGGGACGCCGGGATCAGCCTGGGGGATACCCAGCTGGGACTGGTTTACGATTATTTGAAAACAAAAAAGATCGGCATCGGGGAGCCGGCGGATCCCTTTGAATATCTGACCAAGCAAGAGGTAGATTATCTGGAAGCATATTTGGAAGAAACCCGGGCGCTTGCGGATGTTTCCGAAGGGGAGAAAGAAGCCATCGCCCTGTCCGCCATGGCAAAAGACCCGGATGCAAAAAGACGCCTGATTGAAATTTTTTTGCCCCAGGTGGCGGAAATTGCCAAGCTTTACGCGGGGCAGGGCGTATACTTAGACGACCTGATCGGGGAAGGAAACGTGGCACTGACCATGGCCGTGGAAATGCTGGACTGCGCGGAAAACGCCCAGGCAGCTTTCGGAAACATTGCCAGCATGATTATGGAAGCCATGGAAACCTATATTGCGGACAACGCTTCCGAAAAAAAGACCGGGGACCGGCTGGCGCAGGAAGCCAACGATGTGCTGGAAAAGGCAAAAGAACTGGCGGAAGAACTGGGCAGAAAGGTGACGGTTGCGGAGCTGGCGGAAGAAAGCGGCATGACGCAGGAAAAGATCCGGGAGGCGATCCGGATCACCGCAGACAATATTGACTATCTGGATGCAAAGGGATGAAAATGGAAAATCGCGATTTTAAATATGTGCTGCAGGATTTTGGCAACCTCTATATCGGCGCCCGGTTTACCTATGGGGAAATGCTGGAAAATGAAGATATCCCCTTTAAATGGAAGGCGGTTGTCAGACACTATCTGTTAAAGGAAGTGGATCCGGCCACTACCATGGAAAATCACATTTTTTTTATGACAAAAAAGGACTTTTCCTACGAGACGCTGCGGGAGCTGAAGGCAAAGTTCAAAATGAGCGTATGGATTCCGCCGGATGGGAAGCGGCATAAGACCGGCCATTATGAGAGCCGCGAATATAAAATAGAAGAGATCGTAACCAGTGATGAGCTGCACAGGCAGATGGACAGTATTGTGGTGGAAGAACTTCATCTGACGAAACTGGCGCTGATGACCTTTGCGGTTTAGAAAAAAGGAGAAACTGCTGTGAGAGTGGAAGAACTGACAGCCTATGAGCTGATTGAAAAAAGAAAGATCGGGGATTTAAGATCCACAGGGTACCTGCTGCGTCACAAAAAGAGCGGCGCAAGGGTTGCCCTGCTGTCCAACGAAGATCCCAATAAGGTTTTCTATATCGGATTTAGGACCCCGCCGGAAAACAGCACCGGTGTGGCCCATATCCTGGAGCATTCCGTGCTGGAAGGTTCCAGGGATTTCCCGGTGAAGGATCCGTTCATCGAGCTGGTGAAGGGTTCTTTGAATACGTTTTTAAACGCCATGACCTATCCGGATAAAACGCTGTATCCGGTGGCCAGCTGCAATGACAAGGACTTCGCCAACCTGATGCACGTATATCTGGATGCGGTGTTCTATCCGGCGATTTACCGAGAGCCCCGCATTTTTGCCCAGGAGGGATGGCATTATGAAATGCAGGATCCCGGCGACGAACTGACCATAAACGGCGTCGTATATAATGAGATGAAAGGAGCCTTTTCTTCCCCGGACGATGTCCTGGAGCGGGAAATCTCCACTTCCCTTTATCCGGATACTTCTTACAGCGCAGAATCCGGCGGCGACCCGGAAGTGATCCCGCAGCTGACCTATGAGGAGTTTCTGGATTTCCACCGGAAGTATTATCACCCTGCCAACAGCTATATTTATCTGTACGGCAATATGGACATGGCGGAGCGCCTGACCTGGATGGATGAAGCCTACCTGTCCCATTTTGATTCCATTAAGGTGGATTCCGCCATCCGGACGCAGCAGCCTTTTGAGAAACCTGTGGAGGTGTGCAGGCAGTATTCGGTAACCGAGAGCGAACCGCTGACCAAAAACACCTACCTGTCCTGCAATATTGCGGCAGGGGACGTACTGAACCGGGAAGAATACATCGCTTTTTCCATTTTGGATTATGCCCTTTGTTCCGCCCAGGGCGCACCTTTAAAGCAGGCCCTTTTGGACGCGGGGATCGGGGAAGACGTATACAGCTACTATGAAAACGGCATCCGCCAGCCCTATTTTTCCATTGTGGCCAAAAATGCGCAAAAGGAGCAAAAAGACGACTTTTTGCGCATTATCCGGGAAACCCTCCTCAAACAGTGCAGCAGCGGTCTGGACAAAAAGGCCCTTACCGCAGGTCTTAACTATGCGGAGTTTAAATACCGGGAAGCGGACTTTGGCCCTTATCCGGCAGGGCTGATGTACGGACTGCAGATCATGGACAGCTGGCTGTACGACGAACGCGCGCCCTTCCTTCATATCGAAGCGGGGGATACCTACCGGATATTGCGGGAAAAAATAAACAGCCGCTACTTTGAAGAGCTGATTGAAAAAAAGCTGCTTGAAAATCCCCACAGAAGCCTTCTGATCCTGGAACCGGTACGGGGACTGACGGAACAGAAGGAGAAGGAACTGGCAGACCGGCTTGCCGCCTATAAAGATTCCCTCACGGAAGAAGAAATCGAAAAGATTGTGGCGCAGACCCAAAGCCTGCAGGAATTCCAGGAGCAGGAGGACCGTCCGGAAGACCTGGCAAAAATCCCCCTTTTAAAGCGGGAAGATATTTCAAGGCAGGTGGAACCGGTTATTTATGAAGAACGAGACATCGAAGGGATTCCCGTGCTGTACCATTCCATTCCCACCAACGGGATCAGCTACTTCCGCTTCCTGTTTGACTGCGGCAGGGTGCCTGCGGATCTGTTTCCCTATATCGGCATCTTAAAGACGGTAATCGGGCTGGTGGATACCGAACGCTACAGCTACCGGGAACTGTACACGGAGACGGATCTGCTCACGGGCGGACTGACCCCCGTGACCAACCTTTACACCGACGCAAGGGATCTTTCCAGCCGCAAAATCACCTTTGAACTGAAAGGAAAAGCCTTTCATCAAAACCTGCAAGACGCCATGCGCCTGGCACAGGAAATGCTGTTAAAATCGGATTTTTCCGATACGAAACGGCTGGCGGAAATCTTGGCGGAACAAAAATCCCGCCTGCAGTCGTCCATGATCGGGGCCGGTCATACCGTGGCCAGCGGACGCGCCCTTTCCTATTTTTCCGAGACAGCGGCGCTGCAGGAGGTGCTTGGCGGAATGGAGTACTACCGCCTGGTGGAGCGCCTGACCGGAAACTGGGAGCAGGAAAAGGAAACGCTGCCCCAAAAGCTGCAGGCTTTGGTCCATTCCCTCTTCTGCCGGGAAAACCTGATGCTTGATTTCATTGCCGGGGAGGAAGGACAGTACGGGCTGTTTGCCAAAAAGGCGCTGGAATTTTCCAAAGAGCTGTTTGCGGCCCCAAAAGCGGCAGAACCCTGCCGCATCGTGCCGGAAAAGAAGAACGAAGGCTTCCTGTCCGCATCCCAGGTACAGTATGTGTGCCGGGCGGGAAATTTCCTTCAAAAAGGACTGCCTTATACGGGGGCGCTGCGGATTCTGAAAGGAATTTTCAACAACGATTATCTTTGGAACAACGTCCGGGTCAAAGGCGGGGCCTACGGCTGCATGTGCAGCTTTGGAAAGAGCGGGGACTCCTATTTCGTATCCTACCGGGATCCCAATCTGGCAAAGACCATAGAAGTTTATGAAAAGGCGCCGGAGTTTGTGGAGCAGTTTTCGGGGGATGAGCGGGCGATGACCCAGGCGGTCATCGGAACCATCAGCGAGATGGATACGCCCTTAAACCCGGCGGCCAAGGGGCTGCGGGCTTTAAGCCTCTATCTGACCCATCAGACCGAAGCAGACCTGCAAAGGGAAAGGGACCAGGTGCTGGACGCCACCGCGGAAGATATCCGCGCCCTGGCGGGCCATATCCGCGCCGTTTTGGAGCAGGACTGCCTGTGCGTGGTGGGCAGTGAAAAGAAGATTCGGGAAGAAAAGGAACGTTTCCTGGTGCTGGAACAGCTGTACCAGGGATAACGCAGACCGGCGGCAGGGATTGCCGCAGAAAAGAGGGGCTGGATGAAAAAACAGATCGCGGTGAAACTGATGACAGTTGTCCTGGCAGCATTTCTGACGGTGCCGGCGGCAGGATGCGGCGCTTCTTCCGGCGGGGCCGTTACGGAAAATGCGGCGGCGGACAGCGCGGCGGCAGAGGCTTCAGAAGCGGGCGGGGTGATCTATGAAAACGCTTCCGCAGCCATGGAGGAAGCGCAGGAAGACGGCGGTAAGGCTTTGGACGGGCAAACCGAGGCTGCGGACGAGAACCGGAAACTGATTAAAACCGTGGACATGAGCGTGGAAACAGATCAGTTTGACAACCTGCTGGCCCATGTGACCCAAAGGGCGCAGGAACTGGGCGGCTATATCGAAAGAAGCGATGTGTATAACGGCAGTTATTCCTCGGATTACCGCTCCAGAAGCGCCAGCCTGACGGTGCGGATCCCTTCCGACCGGCTGGACGGATTCGTGACCGAAGTCTCGCAGCAGTCCAATGTGACGAATAAAAGCGAGTACGTGGAAGACGTGACGCTGCAGTATGTGGACCTGGAAAGCCATAAAAAGGCCCTGTACGCGGAACAGGAAAGCCTGCTTGCCATGCTGGAGCAGGCGGAGTCCATTGAGGATATCCTGGCCATCAATTCCCAGCTCACCGATGTGCGCTACCAGATCGAGAGCATGGAATCCCAGCTGCGTACATATGACAACCGGATCGATTACAGTACGCTGTATCTGGACGTGGAAGAAATCGAACATTATGTTCCCGGGGAAAAACCGGGGGCAGGGGAGCGGATCCGGGAAGGATTTGTCAAAAACCTGCGCCGGGTGGGAGACGGGGTATCGAACTTCTTCATTGAACTGATTATTGCCCTGCCCCTTCTGGCACTGGCCGCCGTTGTCATCGGCGCCTGCATCGGCATTGTCTTTCTTTTCATCCGTGCAGGGGAGAAGCGGACCGCGGCCCGGAAAGCAAAAGAAGGGACAGGAGGGAACCGGCCCGGGAACCGGCCTTGCGGACCGGAAGACAGAAAGAAGGAAAACGGAGAACACCATGGATAACAGACAGACGAAAGCGGGATTCGTGGCGCTGGTCGGAAGGCCCAATGTGGGAAAGTCCACGCTGATGAACCACCTGATCGGGCAGAAGATCGCCATTACTTCCAATAAGCCCCAGACGACGAGGAACCGGATTCAGACCGTATATACGGACAAAAGGGGACAGGTTGTGTTTCTGGACACACCGGGGATTCATAAGGCCAAAAACCGTCTTGGAAGCTATATGGTCCGGGTGGCGGAGAGTACCCTGAAAGATGTGGACGCGGTGCTGTGGCTTGTGGAACCCACCACTTTTATCGGCGCCGGGGAGCGCCATATCTTAGAGCAGCTTAAGCGCTGCCGCCTCCCGGTGATCCTGGTCATCAACAAAATCGATACGGTGACAAAGGACGCGGTGGCAAATGCCATTGAGACTTACCGCAGGGAGATGGATTTTTCGCAGATCGTACCGGTTTCCGCCCTGCGCAGCAACAATACGGACACCCTTTTGGACTGTATTTTTGGTTACCTTCCCTACGGGGAACCCTTTTACGACGAGGATACCGTCACGGACCAGCCCCAGCGCCAGATTGTGGCGGAGATGATCCGGGAGAAGGCGCTGCGCTGCCTGGAGGAGGAGATTCCCCACGGGATTGCGGTGGCCGTGGAGCGGATGCAGTGGAAGGAAACCATTGTGGAAATCGACGCCACCATTATCTGCGAGCGGGAATCCCACAAGGGAATTATCATCGGCAAACAGGGGGGCATGCTCAAAAAGATCGGATCCCAGGCGCGCAGGGATATTGAAAACATGCTGGAAAGCCAGGTCAACTTAAAACTCTGGGTGAAGGTGAAAAAGGACTGGCGGGACAGCGACTTCCTTCTGAAAAATTTCGGCTACAACCCTTCCGACGCAAAGGAATAGAAAAGGCCGGAAAGGAAAATCCTAAGAGAAAAAGTGCAGGGACGCGCTTTGGGAGGCTTAGGATGAAGGAAATAAATTACTGGAAGCAATTTTTGGCAACGGGGAAAATCGAGGATTATCTGGAATATCGGGCCCGGGAAAGCAGGGCCGGCAGGGAGGAAGGAAGCGCGGTTTCCGGCATGGGCCGGACGGAGTGCGCTTCCTTTCCGGATTCTTCTTTGGACGAAAGGGCCTACGGACAGAGAGCGGCATATGCAGGACTGGGTGGAAGTGATGGGGCTTGTGCTGAAGGCCGAGCCGATCGGGGAATATGACAAAAGAGTTGTGATACTGACAAGGGAGAGGGGGAAAATTTCCGCTTTTGCAAGAGGGGCAAGACGGCAGAACAGCAAATTCCTGGCGGCTGCAAGCCCGTTTGTTTTCGGCACCTTCCGGCTGCTGGAAGGAAAGAATTCCTGGTATGTCCAAGAGATTGCGGTTTCCAGCTATTTTGAGCCGCTGCGGACGGATTTTGAAGGCGCCTGCTACGGGATGTATTTCCTGGAACTGTGCGATTTCTGCACCCGGGAAAACAATGATGAAAAGGAGGTCCTCAAACTGCTGTATCAGTCGCTGCGGGCCCTGACCTGCCCTTCCCTGGACAGAAAGCTGGTACGGGCAGTTTTTGAAATCAAACTGGTGGTGGTAAACGGCGAATTTCCGGGGATTCCCACGCAAGGGTATGAAAATGACACCCTCTATGCCATTGGATTCATTGAAACCACCCCGGTGGAACGCCTTTACACCTTTACGGTGAGCGATTCCGTGCTGGCGCAGCTTGCAAAGGCGGCATCGGAATATCGCCAAAACGCGCTGCCGGGACGGTTTAAATCCCTGGAAGTACTGGAAAGTTTGTGAAGTTAAGGTTGAAAAAGGCATTGGGGTCCGATATAATAAAAAAGATTGCAGAGACATAAAGAAAGAAGATCAATGAAAGAGGGGGGCAATCCGAATGCGAAAGATCTTAACAGGGATCCTTATGATGATCTGCCTGTCGGCAGTCCTGTCCGGATGCGGAAGCGATCCCAAGGTGACGGAGACCACCATAGAAGTAAAGAAGAACGGCAGTGTGATTCATACCATTGTGGAGGATTTTTCAGAAGAATATTATGATTTGGAGGAGCTGACGGCACTGATGCTGGATTCCTGCGACGCCTACAACGCGGGCGCAGGCAAAAAGGCCGTTTCCGTAGGGGATGTGGAAGTATCGGACGGGGTGCTGACCGCGGTGATGACTTACGAAAGCGTTTCCGACTACGCTTCCTTTAACGGCCAGGCGCTGTTTGCGGGGAGTATCAAAGACGCTTACAACGCGGGCTATACGCTGGATGTGACGCTTCAGCCGGCCCGGGAAGGGGAAAGCCCCATTTCCAAGGACGATCTTTTGAATATGGGCGAAAAGAACCTGATCATCGTCCGGGAAGCCGTAGCGGTCAGGATGTGGGGAAAACCGCTTTACTACTCACAGGATGTGGAGCCGGCCGGGGACGCTAAGACTGTCCGGGTGACGGATCCCGATATGCTTACCTATATTGTTTTTGACTGAACCTGTTTTACGGATAGATGAAATAAGGCATAAAAAGGAGAAAAAAATGGAAAAATCAATGGAGAAAGTTGTGGCGCTGGCAAAAGCCAGAGGATTCGTTTATCCCGGATCCGAGATTTACGGAGGTCTTGCCAATACATGGGATTACGGCAACCTGGGCGTGGAGCTTAAGAATAATGTAAAGCGTGCCTGGTGGCAGAAATTCATTCAGGAAAATCCTTACAATGTGGGCGTGGACTGCGCCATCCTGATGAATCCCCAGACATGGGTTGCGTCCGGGCATCTGGGCGGATTTTCCGATCCTTTGATGGACTGCCGGGAATGCCATGAGCGCTTCCGGGCGGATAAGGTGATTGAAGATTTTGCCGCGGAAAACGGCATTGACCTGGGCGGGTCCGTGGACGGCTGGAGCCAGGAAGAGATGATGAACTTCATCAAGGAGCATAATGTTCCCTGCCCTACCTGCGGCAAGCACAATTTTACGGATATCCGTCAGTTCAACCTGATGTTCAAGACCTTCCAGGGCGTGACGGAGGACGCCAAGAGCACCGTATATCTGCGTCCCGAAACGGCCCAGGGCATTTTTGTAAACTTCAAGAACGTACAGCGCACTTCCAGAAAGAAAATCCCTTTCGGAATCGGGCAGATCGGCAAATCCTTCCGCAACGAGATTACGCCCGGCAACTTCACTTTCCGGACCAGGGAGTTTGAGCAGATGGAACTGGAGTTTTTCTGCGAACCGGATACGGACCTGGAATGGTTTGCATACTGGAAGCAGTTCTGCATTGACTGGCTGCAGAAGCTGGGCATCAAACCGGAAGAGATGCGGGTCAGGGACCATGAACCCGAGGAACTTTCCTTCTACTCCAAAGCTACCACGGATATTGAATTTTTATTCCCCTTCGGCTGGGGCGAACTGTGGGGGATTGCGGACCGGACCAACTATGATTTAAGCCGTCATGCGGAAGTGTCCGGCCAGGATCTTTCCTACTTCGACGATACGAAAAACGAAAAGTACATCCCCTATGTCATCGAACCTTCCCTGGGTGCGGACCGGGTGGTCCTGGCATTCCTTTGCGCGGCTTACGACGAAGAAGAACTGGAAGGCGGGGATATGCGCACGGTGCTCCGGTTCCATCCGGCGCTTGCCCCGGTGAAAATCGGCGTCCTTCCCCTTTCCAAGAAGCTGAATGAAGGCGCGGAAAAAATTTACGCCCAGCTGTGCAAAAAGTATAACTGCGAATTTGACGACAGGGGCAATATCGGCAAACGGTATCGCAGGCAGGATGAGATCGGTACGCCGTTTTGCGTTACATACGATTTTGACTCCGAGACGGACGGCTGCGTGACCGTGCGCTTCCGGGACAGTATGGAACAGGAACGCGTGGCGATTGCGGATCTGGACGCGTATTTTGCCGACAAGTTCACATTTTAAATGTAACAGGCTTTGAAAAGTGCTGCTGTGCGGATTGTGTCATCCGTCCGGCAGCACATTTTGCATCTAAAAACCGCTTTCGAAGGAGGATGGGGTATGGAGGAAAGAAAAGCGTTCCTTGTGCTGGGCGCCCAGCCCGGGGACGGGGAAGAAGCCATAAAGGCGGCATATCGTAAAAAGTTAAAGCTTGTAAACCCGGAAGATGACCCGAAGGGATTTCAAGAGCTTCGGGAAGCGTATGAAACCGCGCTGGAATGGATCAGAAAGCCGCAAAAGCAGCAGGAAGGACAGGACGACAGCCCTTCCGGCCTTTTTATGCAGAAGGTAGGGGCGCTGTATGATTCCCTGGAAAAAAGACAGGACGAAAAAGCATGGGACAGCCTGTTTTCGGATCCTGCCTTTGTGGATCTGGAGGAGGAAGAAAACTGCAGGAAGAAGCTCTTTGGCTGGCTGATGAGCCATTACTATCTGCCTACGCAGATCTGGAAAACGCTGGACCGCCATCTTTTTATCGAGAGGGACAAAGAGAGGCTGAAGGAAGAATATCCCGCGGACTTTGTGGGTTTTTTGGTACAGAAAGTCCGGGAAGGCGAAGGGTTTTCCTTTGAACAGATCCAGGGGGAAGACGGGGCGGACATAGACGGCTGGATTTGTTTGCTGATCAAGGCCGGACGGGAAGAACGGGAAAACCGGGACGACGCATTGGAAGAAACCCTTAGGGAGGCGAAGGAAAAGAAGCTGACCCATCCGGACCTGGTTATGACAAAAGCCAGACTGCGGCTGCGGCAGGGAAGGCAGGAAGAGGGCGACCGCATTGTGCAGGCATTGCTGGAAGGAGATTTCGGACAGTGCGTTAACGTGATGTTCCAGGCCGCGGAGTATTACCGGGACAGCCACAGGCAGGAGAGGGCTTTTGGCCTCTATGAAAAACTGCTGGAAAAGATGCCGGGGCATTATATGGCTAACCGGAGGATGGCGCAGCATTATCTTGAGCTGGAAGACTATGGGCAGGCCAAAAAGTATGTAAACGTGCTGCTGACCTACCCGATGGACGAAGAGACAAAGGAATTGACCCAAAAAGTCAATGAAGGGCTGTCGGCCTATCTTCTTAAGACCCTTTCCGAAAACCCGGATGATTTTGGCGCAAAGATGGAGCTTGGCTGGTGTTATCTGCAGGAGGATAAGCCTAGGGAAGCCATCGCCCTGATCGAAGGGACGGTCCCTTTGGCCGGTCAGGAAAAGGACTATGTAAATCTGGCGGGCAAATCCTATTACGCGGCCGGGCGGTATGACGAGGCGCAGCCAAAGATTTTAAGATGGATTGACCTTCTGAAGGAAGGGATGGAAAGTCCCCAGACGACGCAGGAGAGGGACCGGGAGCGGCTGGCGGCCGCCTGGTCCATGCTGGCGGAGATTGCGGCCCGCCGGGGGAAGGATGCGCTGTCAGGACAGAAGGATGCCTTTTATGAGCAGGCGTTTTCCTATCTGGATCTGGCGGGACAGTCCTGCTACGCCGTCGCCCAGGATTATACCAGGGCACGGCTGTATCTGGAATGGGAGCGGTATGAGGACTGCCTTACAGTCTGTGACGGACTGACGGAGCGCTATCCGAAATTCGGAGCCGTCCGCGTGCTGCACCAGCAGGCGTGCGCAAAGCTTTTTGACGCCTCCGGCGTGATAGGGGATTATTATGCCCTGCTGGAGCTGATCCCTTCCTATGCCGGTTCCCGGGAACTGGCGGCCGAGGTTTTTTATCAGCTCAGACAGCAAAAGGAGCTGGAAGAGCTGCTAGACAGGGCAAAAGAAGCGGGCGTCTTGACTGCGGAACTGAAACGGTACCGGTTCCTTTTGATGGCGGACGGGGCAAAAACGAAACAAGAGCTTCTGGATGCGCTGGAATATGCCAGAGACGTATACAACCAGGGCGAAAAAGAAGGCTGGGACGACAGGAAAAAGGCGGAGTTTTACGCCCTGCGGGCGAGGAATTACTGGAGGATACAGGCAGTGGACACAGCGCTGCAGCTGATTGAAAAAGCCATTGCCCTAACGCCAAAAGAAACGGAATTTTGGTATATCAAAGCGGGCCTGCTGAAGGACAAAGGGGATTGGGAAAAGGCGCTTTCGCTCTATCTGGAGTGTAAAAGCGACTATGATGAAACTTCCCATTTTTACGCCAATGTGGGAGAATGCTACGATGCCCTTGGCAAAAAGGAGGAAGCCCTTTTGTGGCTTCAGAAAGCGGCGCAGATGGATGAGGACAACGCCGCCGTCCGGGCCCGGATTTTAAGAATTTTTACGGCGCAGCCCCAAAGGCTGGAAGAGGAAACGGTACGAAAAAAGGCCGTGAAGTATGCGCGCCAGATGACCCTAAGCGGCGGCAGCGCCTGGTACTGGATCGAAAGCGGCCTTTTCTATATGGCCCTGCACGACTATGCGCAGGCGGCCGCAAACTTTGAAGAGGCAGTAGCGGCGGATCCCCAGGATCCTTTCGCCCACAGCAATCTGGCCCGCGCTTACCGCCTTTTGGACAGGACGCAGGAAGCGCTGTCGGAAGCCAAAATGGCGGTCGAGTATAGGGAACGAAATCCTGCGCCCTGGCATGGGGAAGTATTGACGGACGTCTTGCGCCAGCGGCACGAATACGGCCCTGCGCTGGAAGCCTGCCTGGAAAACTGGAAGCGTTTCCCCAAACAGCGGGCCGGCTTTCTCTATCCTTTGATCGAGCTGTATTGTATTGAGGGAAAATGGGAGCAGGCCATGGAAAAAATCGGGGAACTTTATCCGGAAAAGAGCAAGGAGTATGTTTCGGCGGCCGTGCGGACCTACTGTCTGTCCGGCTTCTGGAAACAGGCCGCCCGCTATGTGCGCTTCTGTTACCCCGGGGCCGGCTTTGGCCTGGCCGAGCTGCACAGCCGGATGGCGAAGCTTTACTGGCACCAAGGAAAGTTAAGAAACGCTGTAGCCTGCATGAAATCGGCCCTTCGTTATCAGCCTGCAGACAGCCCTGCCTATGCCGAGTACTGTATGCAGGCGGCGGATATCTGGTTTTATCTGGGCAAAAAGGAAAAGGCTGCGGCCATGGTCCGGAAAGCATACCCGAAGGAGGAGTCAGGAAAGCGGGAAAAACCGGCAGGCCTGCAGGACTTAAGGCAGCTGTATGAATATGGTACCCGCTGCCTGTACCGGGGAGAACTGTCAGAAGCCCTTGCCGTAGCGGAATATATGGAAACAAATCCCCGCTGCGTAGACTGCGTTTACGGGTTCTGCACAGACGCCAGAGAACTGAAGGCGGGAATTTTAACGGCCCGGGGGGATTTTGCGGGCGCGGTAAAACTGCTGGAGGAAATCCGAAAGGAGAGTCCGATGGATCTTGACGTAAAAATGAAAATTTCCCTCCTGAAAAAGAAAGGAGGCATCCGATGATCATAGGGATCGACCTGGGAACGACCAACAGTCTGGCAGCCTGTTTTACAAAAGACGGTCCCGTTATCATTCCAAACCGCCAGGGAAAGCGGCTGACGCCTTCCGCCGTCAGCGTGGACAGCGAAGGAAACGTCTATGTGGGGGACGCCGCAAAAGAGCGGCAGGCCCTGTATCCGGATACGGTGGCGGTGTCCTTTAAAAGAAGCATGGGGACGGACCGGGAATACCGTCTGGGAGGGCGCAAATTCCGGGCGGAAGAACTTTCCAGCCTGGTACTGCGTTCCTTAAAGGAAGACGCGGAGGCTTTCCTGGGGGAGCCGGTAACGGAAGCGGTGATCAGCGTGCCGGCCTATTTCGACGACAGGCGCAGGAAGGCCACGAAGCTGGCAGGAGAGCTGGCGGGGCTGAAAGTGGAGCGCATTGTCAGCGAGCCCACGGCCGCAGCCGTGGCCTACGGGCTGTATGAACGCAGGGAAAACACCCGTTTCCTGGTTTTTGACCTGGGCGGCGGCACCTTCGACGTTTCGATCCTGGAGCTTTACGACCAGATCCTGGAAGTGCGGGCCGTGGCCGGGGACAATTACCTGGGCGGGGATGATTTTACCGAAGTCCTGATGAAACTGTTCTGCCAGAAAACAGGGAAAAGAATAGAGCAGCTTACGCTGCGGGACCGGATCCGCCTTTTTGGGGCCTGCGAACGTGCCAAACGGAATTTAAACGAGGTTAGCGTGACGGAAATCGGCTGCAGCCTGGAAGGGGAATCGGGAGAAATTAAAAAGGTGCAGGCCGAAATTTCCTGCCGGGAGTACGAAAAAGCCTGCGAAGACTTGCTGGAAAAAATCCGCCAGCCCGTAAAAAGAAGCCTTTCGGACGCAAGGCTCAAGCTTTCGGATATCGACGTGGTGGTACTGGTGGGAGGGGCCACCCGCCTTAACATCGTAAGGGACTTCCTCATCCGTATGCTGCGCAAATTCCCGGACCGCAATATTAACCCGGATGAGGCGGTGGCCCTGGGCGCTGCGGTTTCGGCGGCCATGAAGGAGAGAAGGAAAGAAGTCCGGGAAGTAATCCTTACCGACGTCTGCTCTTTTACCCTGGGGACGGAAGTCTGCGTGGATCTTGGAAACGGCAGGAAGGAAGGAGGGCATTTCTGCCCGATCATTGAACGAAACACGGTCATCCCGGCCAGCCGGACACAGCGTTTTTATACGGCAAACGACGGCCAGGAAAGGATCCGGGTCCGGGTGCTGCAGGGCGAGAGCCGTTTTGCGGCCAATAATCTGTACCTGGGGGAACTGGAGGCGGAGGTGCCAAAGGGGCCCGCGGGCAAAGAGGGCGTGGACGTTACCTATACCTATGATATCAATTCCATCCTGGAAGTGGAGGCCCATGTGATCTCCACGGACAAAAGGGAAAAGCTGATCATCCAGGGAAAGGACAACCGGATGAGCCGGGAGGAAATCGAAGCCAGGATGAAAGAACTTTCCTACCTGAAAATACAGCCAGGGGACAGGGAAGAAAACCGGGTGGTCCTTCTGCGGGCGGAGAAGGCCTATGAAGAGCTGCTGGGAGAAGAAAGAAGGACACTTGAATACAGAATAGAAAAATTCGAAGAATCGTTGAAAAGCGACAATCGTGACAAAATAAGGGAAGAAAGAGAAAAACTGATTGAATTGCTGGATGAGCTTTGGTAAAATCCTACAATTTAAAAACGTTAATTTTGTCATACATTGTGCAAATAGTTGTGTTATAATAAACCCAGCAGGCGGGCGTCTGCCCTGATGCGCGCTGCACACACCATATCAAGTTCAAAGGGGGAACTGACCAATGGCAAAATGGGTATATCTATTCCGGGAAGGAAATGCGGATATGCGCAATCTTCTCGGAGGCAAGGGAGCGAATCTGGCAGAGATGACCAATCTGGGCCTGCCGATTCCGCAGGGATTTACGGTTACCACGGAAGCCTGCACGGACTATTATAACAACGGCAGGGAGATTTCCGAGGAAATCCAGAAGCAGATCTTCGACGCGCTGGCAATCCTGGAAGAGCAGCAGGGGAAGAAGTTCGGTGATACCGAGAACCCGCTTCTAGTTTCCGTTCGAAGCGGCGCAAGGGCATCCATGCCGGGCATGATGGATACGATCCTCAACCTGGGTCTGACGGACATTTCCGTGGAAGGCTTCGCCAAGAAGACGGGCAATCCCAGATTCGCGTACGATTCTTACAGAAGATTCATCCAGATGTTTTCCGATGTGGTAATGGAGGTTCCCAAATCTCTGTTCGAAAGAGTCCTGGATGAGATCAAAGAAAGCAAGGGCGTTCATTTTGATACCGAACTGACCGCCGACGACCTGAAGGAAGTGATCGCCAGGTTCAAGAAGATTTATGAAGAGAAGATGGGCGCAGAGTTCCCGCAGGAGCCCCGCGTACAGCTGATGGAAGCGGTAAAAGCCGTATTCCGTTCCTGGGACAATGAGCGTGCCATCGTTTACCGCCGGATGAACGACATCCCCGGCGACTGGGGCACCGCAGTCAACGTACAGGCCATGGTATTCGGCAACATGGGCAATACTTCCGGTACGGGCGTTGCGTTCACCCGTAACCCTTCCACCGGCGCCAAGGGCATTTACGGCGAGTACCTGATCAATGCACAGGGCGAAGACGTGGTAGCCGGCATCCGGACCCCGCAGCCCATTACCAGGCTGGAACAGGATCTGCCCGAGTGCTATCAGCAGTTTATCGAAATCGCAAACAAGCTGGAGCAGCATTACCGCGACATGCAGGATATGGAGTTCACCATTGAGAACGGCAAGCTGTTCTTCCTGCAGACCAGAAACGGCAAGAGGACCGCTCCCGCAGCTTTACAGATTGCCTGCGACCTTGTGGACGAAGGCATGATTACGCCGCAGGAGGCTGTGCTTCGTATTGAGGCGAAGTCCTTAGACCAGCTGCTTCATCCTACCTTCGATCCCGAGGCCCTTAAGAACGGCCAGGTGATCGGACAGGCACTGCCCGCATCTCCCGGTGCTGCGGCAGGTAAAGTTTATTTCAATGCAGAAGATGCAAAAGAAGCCCATGAGAGAGGGGAGAGGGTTGTCCTGGTCCGTCTGGAGACTTCTCCCGAGGATATCGAAGGCATGCATGCGGCAGAAGGTATCCTGACCGTTCGCGGCGGCATGACCTCCCATGCGGCGGTGGTTGCCCGCGGTATGGGCACGGCCTGCATTTCCGGGTGCGGCGATATTGTGATCGACGAAGAGAAGAAAGTCTTTACCCTGGGCGGCAAGACCTATCACGAGGGAGATTACATTTCCCTGGATGGCTCCACCGGTAAGATTTATGACGGCGATATCCGGACAGAGGACGCCAGCATCAGCGGCAACTTCGGACGGATTATGGCGTGGGCGGATTCTATGCGCAGACTGAAAGTCCGCACCAATGCAGATACGCCTGCGGACGCAGCCAATGCTGTGAAGCTGGGCGCAGAGGGCATCGGCCTTTGCCGTACGGAGCATATGTTCTTCGAGCCCGAGAGAATCCCCAAGATCCGCCGGATGATCCTTTCCAAGACGGTGGAAGAAAGAGAAAAGGCGCTGGCTGACCTGATTCCTTATCAGAAGGGCGACTTCAAGGCGATTTATGAAGTGATGGAGGGCCGTCCGGTAACGATCCGTTTCCTGGATCCCCCGCTGCATGAGTTCGTTCCCACCGAAGAGAAGGAAATCGAAGACCTGGCCAAGGACATGGGCCTGACCGTAGAAGAAGTCAAGGCTACCTGCGACGATCTGCATGAGTTCAATCCGATGATGGGACACAGGGGATGCCGTCTGTCCGTTACTTATCCGGAAATCGCAAGGATGCAGACGAGGGCCGTAATCGAGGCTGCCATCGAAGTGAAGGAAGAGAAGGGCTACGATATCGTTCCCGAAATCATGGTTCCTCTGGTAGGCGATAAAAAAGAGCTGAAATTTGTCAAAGACGTGATCGTAGATACAGCCGAAAAGGTGAAAGCGGAGAAAGGTTCCGACATCAACTATCATATCGGTACGATGATCGAGATTCCCCGTGCAGCCCTGCTTGCAAACGAAATTGCAGAAGAGGCGGAGTTCTTCTCCTTCGGAACCAACGACCTGACCCAGATGACATTCGGTTTCTCCCGTGACGATGCGGGCAAGTTCCTGGTGGACTACTATAAGAGCAAGATCTACGAGTCCGATCCGTTTGCAAAACTGGACCAGAACGGCGTAGGCCAGCTCATTGAAATGGCTGCAAAGAAAGGCCGCGCGACCAGGCCCAACATTAAACTGGGCATCTGCGGGGAACACGGCGGAGATCCTTCTTCCGTAGAGTTCTGCGACAGGGTTGGTCTGGACTATGTTTCCTGCTCGCCGTTCCGTGTGCCGATCGCAAGACTGGCTGCAGCGCAGGCAGCGATCAAGAACCCTCGCGAGTAAACCGACAAAACGTTATGATTTGACCGCAGAAGTTTCTAACCGGTCGTCAAAGCCCCCGTACATTCCCGATTGGGCAATGTGCGGGGGCTTTTTAATGGTGTTTTGGATTTTCCGCACTTGACGGTCCGGGACAAACAGGGGATAATGGATGGGAAAATGATCGGCACGGGAGAATACGGATGGAGACATTTAAGGAAAAGTATCTGGCGGGGCTGCTGGCCCCGGAAGAAATTGACGATTATGTGGAAGAATGGAACAACAGCGACGATGAGCGGACCCTGGCCTGCTTTCTGGGGCTTAATGCAGAGGAAGAAGACGCGTGGATCAGCGTGGGGGAAGACGCTTTGTTTGAACTTCTGGACCGGCAGAAAGGAGTCTGAAAATGCTTTATTTTAACTGTGATTATATGGAGGGCGCCCATCCAAAGATCCTGGAGCGTCTTGCAGAGACGAACCTGGATCATACGCTGGGATACGGAGAGGATCCGTACTGCCTGTCCGCAAAGGAAAAAATCCGTCTGGCGTGCGGCTGCCCGGAGGCGGAAATTTTTTTCCTGATCGGCGGGACACAGACCAACGCCACTGTGATCAAAGGGCTTTTGCGGCCCTATGAGGGAGTGATTGCAGCCGAAACGGGCCATATTAACGTGCATGAGGCAGGGGCGGTGGAGGCCACGGGCCATAAAGTGCTGGCGCTGCCCCACCGGGACGGGAAGCTTGACGCCGGTGAGGTAAGAAGCTGGCTGGAAGCCTTTTACCGGGACGGAAGCTGCACCCACATGGTGCAGCCGGGGATGGTCTATATTTCCCATCCCACGGAGTTTGGAACCCTGTATACAAAGTCCGAATTGGAAGGGCTGAAATCCGTGTGCGCAGACTACGGCCTGAAGCTGTTTCTGGACGGCGCCCGCCTGGGATACGGGCTGGCGGCAAAGGGGACGGACGTGACCCTTGAGGTCCTTGCGCGGTGCTGCGATGTATTTTATATCGGCGGGACAAAAGTGGGGGCGCTCTTTGGCGAGGCTGTGGTATTCCCCAAAAAGGGGACGGCGCCGGGATTCTTTACCCTGGTCAAGCAGCAGGGCGCCCTCCTGGCGAAGGGGCGTCTGCTGGGGATCCAGTTTGACACCCTGTTTACCGACGGGCTTTATTTTAAAATATCCGCCCACGCCATTGAGATGGCGGAAAGACTAAAGGGGATACTGGACAGGGCAGGCTGCAGTTTCTGGCTGGATTCCCCTACCAACCAGCAGTTTGTGGTGCTTGGAAAAGAGCAGCAAAAGGCTTTGGAAGGAAAGGTAAGCTATGAGCCGTGGGAAGAACTTGGGGACGGGAAACTGGCGGTACGCTTTGCCACCAGCTGGGCTACCCGCAGGGAGGACCTGGACCGGCTGGAAGAAATCCTGGAGACAATTTAAACGATGGAATATCTGATTCTGTTTGCTGTTTTGCTGGGCATGGGCCTGCTTCTTTTTGTCAAAGGCATTTGGGACCGCAGAAGGCAGCGCGTTTATATGCAAGAAAAGATAAGGGAATCCTTTGGACGTCCTGGCGAAAGGAAATATGAGGATGGGGAAACGGAAGGGATTCCCCGCTATTTTGAAAAGCACAGGGAAGGCTTTTCCTTAGACGACGTCACATGGAACGACCTGAATCTGGATATGCTGTTTTTAAGGATGAATACCACCCTTTCTTCGGCCGGGCAGGAGTATTTGTATTATATGCTGCGAACGCCCTGTTTTGACCTGTCGGAGCTTTCCCGGAGGGAAAAGATGATCCGGGATCTGACCCGGGAGGAAGAAATCCGCCTTAAATTGCAGATGCTGTATCTGGACGCGGGCAGGACGGGGAAATATTCCCTTTATGACTATCTTGACTTCCTGGAAGACTTGGGAGAGCGGGGCAGCCTGCTTCAGATCGGGCTGGATCTTTTGTTCCTGCCTGCCATAGCCCTGACGGCCCTAAACCCGCCCCTTGGCATTGTGGCCATCGTGGGGCTGATGTCTTTTAATATTGCAACCTATCTGAAGCAAAGAAAAGTCATTGATCCCTATCTGACCAGCTTTCGCTATATTTTCCGCTGTATCCGTCTTTCGGAAAAGCTGACGGAGGTGAAGGCGGATTTCCTGGAAGAGGAAAAAGAGAAACTGCGCGTTTTGCTGGGGCAGTTTCAAAGCTTAAAAAGGAGCGCAGCATTTGGGATGCGCAGGCCGGGAAACGGGGGAAGCCCCCTGGACCTGGTGCTGGATTATCTGAACATGATCTTTCATTTCGATATTATGGGATTTAACCGGATGTTAAAACAGGTGAGGGCCCATGCAAAACAGGTGGACGGGCTGCTTACGGTAACGGGGAGGCTGGAAGCGCTGATTGCCGCCGCAGGGTTTCGGCAAAGCCTTGCGTGCTGGTGCGAACCGCAGCTGGAAAAGGAAAGCCCGGCAGGAAAGCAGGACGGAAACCGGAGCCTTTTTCTGAAGGGGCTGTATCATCCGATGCTGACCGATCCGGTCAAGAATGAGATAGAAGCCGTCCGGGGCGTATTGGTGACCGGTTCCAACGCCTCCGGGAAATCCACTTTCTTAAAGGCTGTTGCGATCAATGCGATCCTGGCACAGACCGTCCATACCTGCTGCGCGGACAGTTATTGCGGGCCTTTCGTACGGGTTATGACGTCCATGGCTTTGCGGGATGACCTGGAGAGCGGGGAAAGCTATTATATTGTGGAAATCCGTTCCCTGAAAAGAATCCTGGACGCCGCTTCCCAAAACGGTCCCCAGGTGCTGTGTTTTGTGGACGAAGTGCTGCGGGGGACCAATACCGTGGAGCGCATCGCTGCTTCCACCCAGATTTTAAAGAGCTTAAACCGGCCGGGGGTATGCTGTTTTGCGGCGACCCACGATATTGAGCTGACGGAGCTTTTGAAGGAAGAGTACGACAATTACCATTTTGAAGAGGAAATTGAAGAAGGGGATATCCGTTTCCCTTACCAGCTCATTCCCGGGAAGGCGACCACGCGCAATGCCATCCGCCTGCTTTCCATGATGGGCTATGACGATTCCATTATCCGGGCTGCGGAAGGGATGGCCGCCCGGTTTGCAAAGAGCGGCAGATGGACGGACGTTTGATCAATCAGGAAAGGAAATTTTGAGTATGCAGGATGTGACGCTTTATACGGACGGGGCCGCCAGGGGAAATCCGGAGGGACCGGGAGGCTACGGTGCGATTCTGCAGTTCGTGGACCGGCAGGGCAACCTGCACGAAAAGGAACTGTCGGCCGGATACCGCAAGACGACCAATAACAGGATGGAGCTGATGGCGGTAATCGCCGGCCTGGAGGCGCTGACAAGGCCGTGCCGGGTAGAGGTGGTTTCCGATTCCCAGTATGTGACCAACGCTTTTTTGAAGGGCTGGCTGGACGGCTGGCAGAAAAGGAACTGGAAAGGCGCGTCGGGACCGGTGAAAAATGTGGATCTCTGGAAGCGCCTGCTGGCTGCGGCAAAACCCCATGAACTGCATTTTACCTGGGTGAAAGGCCATGCGGGCCATCCGGAGAACGAACGGTGCGATAAGCTGGCCACTGCCGCGGCGGACGGAACCCGGCTTTTAACCGATGAAAAGAAAGACGAATAGGACGGATAAAGGAGCGGACAAAGGAGAAAATGAAATTTGAATTAGCGGATCGGATGAAAGAATATGAAGAAGGGATTTTCCAGGTGCTGGATGAAAAGAAGAAAGAGCTCAAAGCCCGGGGGAAGACGGTGTACAATCTTTCCGTGGGGACTCCGGATTTCCCGCCCCAGGATTATGTGATACAGGCTGTCTGTAAAGCGGCCCAAAAGCCGGAAAATTATAAATATTCCCTGGGGGATCTGCCAGAGCTGGTCGCTGCCGTGCGCAGCCGGTTTTCCCATCGCTATGGCGTGGAATTAAAGCCGGAGGAAATCACTTCCGTCTACGGCTCCCAGGAAGGGATTGCCCATATCGGGTTCTGCCTGCTCAATCCAGGGGACGAAGTGCTGGTGCCTGATCCCGGGTATCCGATTTTTTCCGTGGGGCCGGCGCTGGCCGGGGCGAAGCTTTCCTGCTATCCTCTGAAAGAGGAAAACGGCTGGCTGCCGGATCTGGAGGCATTGTCCAAAGAGGCGGACCGGGCAAAATTCATGATCGTTTCCTATCCCATGAACCCCATCTGCAAGTGCGCGCCCAAAAGTTTTTATGAGCGCCTGATCCCCTGGGCAAAAGAACACGATTTGCTGATCGTACACGACAACGCCTATTCCGATATTATTTACGACGGCAGGGAAGGAATTTCCATCCTTTCCATTCCCGGCGCAAAAGAATGCTGCGTGGAGTTTTATTCCCTGTCCAAATCGTTTGACTATACGGGGGCCAGGATGGGCTTTTTGGCAGGCAACGCCCAGGTAGTGCAGGCACTGAAAAAACTTCGTTCCCAGATCGATTACGGCACCTTCCTCCCGGTGCAGTACGGGGCCATTGCCGCCTTAAACGGGCCGGACGAGCCTGTACGGATTCAGCGAAAAGAGTATCAGAAAAGACGCGACGCGCTGTGCAGGGGCCTTTCCGCCATCGGCTGGAAGGTACAAGACAGCGAGGGGACGATGTTTGCCTGGGCCAAAATCCCGGCGCCCTATGGGACGGACGACGTGGGGTTTGTGATGGAGCTGATGGAAAAAACCGGCGTTTTGTGTACGCCGGGCTCGAGCTTTGGGACGCTGGGGAAAGGATATGTGCGCTTTGCTTTCGTACTGCCGGTGGAAGAAATCCAAAAAGCGGTGGAAGCGGTGCGCCAAAGCGGTATTGTGACGAAGGAAGGAGAGAGGGAATGAACCGGATTGCAAAATTTGAAAAAGTAAGTCCCGGACAGTTCCGGAAAGATTTTACGGAGGCGTTTCCGGAATATGAAAAGGATGCGGACGCAATTTACAATGCGATCCGGCTGCCGCAACGCGCCACGAAGGGAAGCGCGGGATACGATTACTTTTCCCCTGTTTCCTTTACCTTAAAACCCGGGGAAACCATTAAAATCCCCACTGGGATCCGCGCCCGGATGGAAGAAGGATGGGTGCTGTGCAATTTCCCCAGAAGCGGCCAGGGCTTTAAATTCCGTCTGCAGCTGAATAATACCGTCGGCATCATCGACAGCGATTATTATGATTCCGATAACGAAGGACATATTATGGCGAAGCTGACCAACGATTCCAACGAAGGGAAGGTTTTGACGGTCCGCGCAGGGGAGGGATTTTTGCAGGGAATCTTTTTCCCTTTCGGCATTACGCAGGACGATGAGGCGGATGCGGTCAGAAACGGGGGCTTTGGAAGTACGGGATGAAAAAGAGGATCCTTTTGCTGACGACGGGAGGCACCATCGCCTCCAAGGATGGGGGAAACGGTCTTGCCCCGGTGCTGTCTTCGGAAGATTTCCTGCAGTACGTAAAAGAATTTGAACCGGTCTGCGAGCTGGTCTGCCTGGAAGTGTGCAGTATCGATTCCACCAATATGGACATCGACCACTGGCTGATGCTTGCCCGTTCCATCCGGGAACATTATGAGCAATACGACGCCTTCCTGATCTGCCACGGAACGGATACCATGGCCTATACGGCGGCGGCCCTTTCCTATCTGGTCCAGAATTCCCCCAAACCCATTGTGCTTACAGGCGCCCAGAAATCCATCCTGTCCGAAATTACGGACGCACGCAAAAACCTGCACGACAGCATCCGCTGCGCCCTGGATGACAAAAGCCGGGATGTGATGCTGGTGTTTGACGGAAAAATCATCGCAGGGACCAGGGCCAAAAAAACGGCCACGTTCAGCTACAACGCCTTTTCCAGCATCAATTTTCCCGTGATCGGCAGGATCTGGGACGATGAAGTACTCTATTATATAGAAAGGGAACCTACGGCGGAACCGGTGGCCTTTTATGACAGGCTGGACCGGAAAGTGTTCCTGCTTAAGCTGACGCCGGGCATGTCCGCGGAAATGATTCCCTACATTTTAAGCGTCTACGACTGCATTATCCTGGAAGGTTTCGGGGTGGGCGGCCTGCCGGACCGGCTGCGGGAAGCGTTCCAACGGGAAATGGTGCGGTATGAGCCCTATGAGAAAGTACTCATCATGGCGACCCAGGTAACCTACGAGGGCAGCAGCATGGACACCTATGTGGTGGGACGCAAAGCCAGGAAAAACCTTCCTTTCCTGGAAACTTATGACATGACGCTGGAAGCCGTGTTTGCCAAGATCATGTGGATTCTCGGACTGCATATCCGGGACAGGGAGGAGATGGAACGGCTTTTTTATAAAAAAATCAACTACGATATTTTCCGGAAAGACTGATTCGCCTGACAAAAAATTCTAAAAAAGTGAAACCGGGCTGCAGGAGTCTGCGTCCTTATGGATGAAAGGACAAAAAGAAAGGATGGGAATAAAAATGAGGAAAAAACAGATTGCAGCTTTTATGGCAGCGGGCGCACTGCTGGCACAGACGGTGCTGCTGGGCGCGTGCGCTGACGCAGGAACCGCGGAAACGGCCGGAAGTACTGCAGCACAGACGATGCAGCAGGAAGAGGACAGCGTGCAGACGGCAGAGGAAACGGCGCAGCCCGAAACCACCCAGGCTCCTTTGGAGGAAGTTTCTTCCGAAACAGGGGAAACCGGCCGGCAGCAGGAGGACCAAGACGGGGTCAACGGCTTTTCGTTTCGCCTGACGCAGGCGCTGCTGGAAGAAAAGGAAGCGGGGGAAAACCTGGTGGCCTCTCCCTATTCGGTGTGGCTTCCGCTGGCGGCCCTTTCCAACGCCGCAGAAGACGAGGCAAATGAGGCGCTTTTTAAGGCTTTGGGAGAAGCAGGAATTTCTTGCGGGGAACTTAACGATACGGCGGCTGCCCTGCAGAACGCCCTGCTTGGGAAGGATCTGGCTGCCGACGCCGAAGCAAACGGCGGCACGTATGAAAGCCCTGTAAAGATTGCCAACGCCCTGTTTATCGGCGAAGGGGTGCAGCCAAAAGAAGAGTTTCAGACCGCTTTTGAAAACAGTTATGACGGAAAGTTGTTTTCCGTGGACTTTTCCGATCCTTCTGCGATCGAGGAAGTAAACGGCTGGGCAGCGGAGCAGACCGGCGGGAAAATTACGGAGCTTGTGGAATCCTTTGATCCTGCAACCGTGGCGGCCATTGCCAACGCCCTCTATTTTTCCGATTCCTGGGCTACGCCGTTTCCTACGCAAAACACTCAGGCGGGAACCTTCAACGGTGCGGTTTTTGAGGAAGAGGCCCAGCTGATGCATCAAAAATTTACCCAGGCGACCTATTATGAGGATGAAACCATGCAGGCCGTACTGCTTCCTACCATGAGCGGCGGCCAGATGATCATCCTGCTGCCGGTCGAGGGTACGGCGCCGGAAGAACTGCTGGCAGGAATGGATGCACAGAAACTGGAAGAGATTATGGCTGCCGATTTTGCTACGGTAGAACTGACCCTGCCGCGATTTGACCTGGCCAGCCCTGTATTTTCCGTAAAGGAAGCCATGGAAGCGCTGGGCATTACGCTGACGGACGGGATGGACCCGCATCTGACCGGCCTGGTGGAAGGAGAAGCCCTCTACATTTCCGACGCGGTGCAGAAAGCGACCGTTGAAGTGGACGAGAACGGCCTGACAGCCTCTGCCGCCACGGTGATGGGAATTGAGAGGATGTCCATGCCGATGGAAACGCAGCCGGTGGAAATGATCTGCGACAGGCCCTTTGCCTTTGTGCTTACCGCAGACGGCCGGGAGGCCGGGCAGCAGGTGCTTTTTACGGGCGTAGTCAACCAGCTGTCCCAGGCGGTGGAATGCAAATAAGGGAAATTTGCCGACAACTTTAAAAACTGCGGTCGTACGGGGCCGCCGCGCAAACCGACCCTTTTACGGGGGATGTATAAAGGGTGTAAAATGCGCGGCGGCCCCGCTGCGTCTTGGGTGCGTTTATTGACTTTATGGATCAGACAGAATATAATAGAATATATTTTTCCAAAATTTGCGGACAATGAAGGGTACGATATGGGAATGACGGAAGAAAAAACCACACAATCCAATACGACGCAGCTGGTTTTAGACGACGGCCGTATCGAGGAGATACGGGAGTTTACCAGCCCGGAAGAGCTCTACCATGACCTGATTGAGCGGGTACGCAAATATCATCCCTCCGATGATATTTCCCTGATTGAAAAAGCGTATCACCTTGCCAGGCAGGCCCATGAGGGGCAGGTGAGAAAATCCGGGGAGCCTTATATTATCCATCCCTTATGCGTAGCCATTATCCTGGCGGACCTGGAGCTGGATAAGGAGACCATCGTAGCCGGCCTGCTTCATGATGTGGTGGAAGATACTGTTATGACCGTCGAGGAGATCGAGCGGGAGTTCGGCAGCGACGTGGCGCTGCTGGTGGACGGCGTGACCAAGCTTTTGCATCTGCATCTGGCGGAAAATTCCGGCAATAAGACGGAAGCGCAGCTGGAAATGCAGGCGGAGAACCTGCGCAAGATGTTCCTTGCCATGGCAAAGGACATCCGCGTGATCATGATCAAGCTGGCGGACCGCCTTCACAATATGCGTACCTTAAAACACATGCCCCACGAAAAGCAGATCCGCATCGCCCGGGAGACCATGGATATCTATGCCCCCATTGCCCAGCGCCTTGGTATTTCCAAGATCAAGGTGGAGCTGGACGATCTTTCCTTAAAGTATCTGGAGCCGGATGTATATTATGACCTGGTGGAAAAGATTGCCATGCGCAAAAGCGAACGGGAAAAATACATCGAGGCGATCGAAAAGGAAGTGGGGGACCACATCCAGAAGGCCGGTATTAAGGCAAAGATCGACGGCCGGGTGAAGCATTTTTTCAGTATCTACAAGAAAATGAAAAACCAGCATAAGACCATCGACCAGATCTATGACCTGTTTGCGGTCCGCATTATTGTGGATACGGTGAAGGACTGTTATGCGGCGCTGGGTGTGATCCACGAAATGTATAAGCCGATTCCGGGCCGGTTTAAGGATTATATTGCCATGCCCAAGCCCAACATGTACCAGTCGCTTCATACCACCCTGATCGGGACTTCGGGACAGCCCTTTGAGATCCAGATCAGGACCTATGAGATGCACAGGGTGGCGGAGTTTGGTATTGCGGCCCATTGGAAATATAAGGAAGCCTCCGACGGGAAAAAGGTGGAGGCCCAGGAAGAGGAAAAGCTGGCCTGGCTGCGCCAGATTCTGGAATGGCAGCGGGAGATGTCCGATAACAAAGAGTTTATGAACATGCTCAAAAGCGACCTGGACCTGTTTTCGGACAGCGTGTACTGCTTTACCCCTACCGGCGATGTAAAAACCCTTCCCGCAGGCTCTACCCCCATTGATTTTGCCTACAGCGTCCATACGGCGGTGGGCAATAAGATGATCGGGGCCAGGGTCAACGGCCGCCTGGTCACCATTGACTACGAGATTCAAAACGGGGACAGGGTGGAGATCCTCACCTCCCAGAACGCCAAAGGACCCAGCCGGGACTGGCTGTCTATGGTCAAGAGTACCCAGGCGAAAAACAAGATCAACCAGTGGTTTAAAAACGAAGTCAAAGAGGAAAATATCGTCAAGGGAAAAGACCTGTTCAATGCTTTCTGCAAAGCCAGGTCTATCAATCTGGGTGACATTATGAAGCCGGAATATCAGGCGGCCATTATGAAAAAGTACGGATTCATGGACTGGGATTCCGTCCTGGCCGCCATCGGGCACGGGGCCTTAAAAGAAGGCCAGATTGCCAACCGGATGCAGGAGCTCTACGAAAAGGACCATCCCAAAATCGTGTCCAACGAGGAAGTGATGGCCGCTATTGCGGAGAATACGGCGGGGCAGAACCGCCACATGAAGGCCAGGAGCAAAAACGGGATTGTGGTGAAGGGGATCCACGACGTGGCCGTCCGGTTTTCCAAGTGCTGTTCCCCGGTCCCGGGAGATGAAATCGTCGGCTTTGTTACCCGGGGCAGAGGAATTTCCATCCACAGGACGGACTGCATCAATGTGCTCAATCTCCCGGAAATCGAAAGGGCGCGCCTGATCGAAGCGGAGTGGGAGCAGGATACTTCTGCAGCGGCAGGGGAAAAATACTTGGCGGAGATCAATATTTTTGCCCATAACAGAAGCGGTCTTTTGGCGGATATTGCAAAGACCATGACAGAACGCAATATAGACATTCTGTCTTTGAATACGCGAATCAACAAACAGGGGTTCGCTACGCTGGCCCTGTCTTTTGAAACCAGCGGGCGGGACGAACTGGGCCAGATCGTGGCGAAGCTGCGCGGCATTGAAAGCGTGGTGGACATCGAACGCACCACGGGTTAAGAAAGCGTTTGGAAACGGAGAAAAGTATGGCGGGAATTAAAATCGGGCGCATGACGCTGGGCGTATGCGCCACCAACTGTTATTTTCTGTATCGGGAAGGAGCGTCCGAAGCGGTCCTCATTGATCCGGCGGACCGGGGGGCCGATCTGTATGAGGGGCTCAAAAGAAAGGGTTTTTTTGTAACGGCGATCCTTCTGACCCACGGTCATTTTGACCACATCGGCGGGGCAGAGCAGCTTCGCCGTCTTTCCGGTGCGAAACTTTACGCGCCCCTGGAGGAGAAAGCACTCTGCATGGATCCTTACGCAAACCTGTCCCTCCAGTTTGGAAGCAAAACCGTGGTGGAAGCGGATCAGTGGCTGTCCGACGGGCAAAAGCTGACCCTTGCCGGCATTGATTTTTTGGTGATCTCTACGCCGGGGCACACGGCGGGCAGTACCTGTTATTATGTGGAGGAAGCTAAGATCCTGCTTGCCGGGGATACCCTGTTTGCGGGCTCCGTGGGCAGGACGGATTTTCCCACCGGCAGTATGGGGAAACTGGTCCGTTCGGTAAAAGAAAAGCTGTTTGTGCTGCCGGACGGGACAAAGGTTTATCCCGGACACGGGGAATACACCACCATCGGCGAAGAAAAGGAGTACAATCCGTACTGTCAGTGAGGAAAAGGAAATATGATCGTTGTTGTATTGAATGAAGATCGATATGCCTATGATATCCATTCCCTGGTAAAGGCCTTCTATCCGGAACAGGAGGTGAAGGTCTTTGTACAGGGAGAAAAGGATCTGAAAAGCGATGCCGGACTGCCGGCCTTTTTTGTGCGCTTTGAGCCGGAGGCCATTGCAGCGGGGTATCAAATGCTTCCGAAGGAAACGAAGGAACCGGGGGCGGCAAAAGAAAACCGGGTTGTCCTGACGGATCCCAAGGACCGGATCGCGGTGAAAAACGAGCTGAAACGGCTTTTGTACGGACTGCTTTCGCAAGAGACGAAAAAGCAGCTTCCCTGGGGGACCCTTACCGGGATCCGCCCCACCAAAATTGCCATGCAGCTTCTGGAGCAGGGAAAGACTTTGCAGGAAACCCAAACCTATATGGAAGAAACCTATCTGGCTTCGCAGGAAAAGGCAGGGCTTTCCGTGGACATCGCCTTAAGGGAACAGCAGATCCTTTCCGGTATCCATTACGAAAAGGGATACAGCTTATACATCGGGATTCCTTTTTGCCCCACCACCTGCCTGTACTGTTCCTTCACCTCTTTTCCCATCTGTGCCTGGAAAAAACGGGTAGGGGAATATCTGGACGCTTTGGAGAAGGAAATCGATTTTGTCCGGGAGGCCTGTCGGGATAAGATCCTGGACAGCGTTTACATCGGGGGCGGTACGCCCACCACCCTGGAACCGGATCAGCTGGACCGCCTGCTGGGAAAGGTGAGGGCTTCTTTTGACTGGACCCATGTGAAGGAGTTTACGGTGGAGGCCGGAAGGGCGGACAGCATCACAAGGGAGAAACTGAAAGCCATAAAGCGCCATGGCGTGACCCGGATTTCGGTCAATCCCCAGACCATGAACGAAAAAACATTAAAGCTCATCGGCAGGCAGCACACCGTGCAGCAGGTAAAGGATGCGTTTTGGCTGGCGAGGGAAGAGGGCTTTGACAATATCAATATGGATCTGATCCTGGGCCTGCCGGGAGAAACGCAAGCGGATGTAGCCGATACGATTGAACAGGTAAAGGCGCTGGGACCGGACAGCCTTACGGTCCATTCCCTGGCCGTCAAGAGAGCTTCCCGGCTGTGCCAGTGGATTGAGGAAAACGGGATTTCCACCCTGCACAATACGGACGAAACCATGCGCATCGCCGCAGCGGGGGCAAGGGACCTGGGGATGGAGCCCTATTATCTTTACCGGCAGAAAAATATGTCCGGCAACTTTGAAAACGTAGGCTACGCCCGGCCCGGCAAAGCGGGAATCTACAATATCCTGATTATGGAGGAGAAAGAATCCATCCTGGCGCTGGGGGCGGGGACCATTTCCAAGGAAGTGTATCCGGACGGGCGGATTGAACGCTGCGACAGCGTAAAAGACGTGGGCCTGTATCTGGAAAAAGTGGATGAAATGATAGAGCGGAAGCGGAAACTGTTAAGTCATTCTTGAAAATACACGGCAAACAGTGTAGAATCGTAAAGAAATCGACCAAAACAGGCAAAAAGGAGACGGACAATGGCATTGAGCAAAAAACCGGTAACCGGTATGAAAGATATTTTGCCCGCCGAGATGCAGCTGCGGGACTACTGCATCGGCGTGATCAAGGAAACCTATGCGAAATTCGGCTTTACGTCCATTGAAACCCCCTGTGTGGAGAATATCCAGAATCTCACCAGCAAACAGGGCGGGGAAAATGAAAAGCTGATTTTTAAAATCCTCAAAAGAGGGGAAAAGCTGAATCTGGAGACGGCAAAGGAGGAAGGGGACCTGGTGGACGGCGGTCTGCGCTACGACCTGACCGTGCCGCTGGTACGTTTTTATTCCAATCATTCCAATGAGCTTGCGTCCCCCTTTAAGGCTCTGCAGATCGGGAACGTCTGGAGGGCGGACCGCCCCCAGAAGGGACGCTACCGTCAGTTCATGCAGTGCGATATCGATATCTTAGGCGAGCCTTCCAACCTGGCGGAGATCGAGCTGATTTTGGCTACCACCACCACGCTGGGAAAGCTTGGATTTAAGGATTTTAAGATCCGCATCAACGAAAGACGGATCTTAAAGGCCATGGCCGCCTACAGCGGTTTCCCCGAGGAGTCCTTTGACACGGTATTCATTATCCTGGATAAAATGGACAAGATCGGCATGGACGGCGTGGCCCGGGAACTGGAAGAGAGCGGGTTTGCGGCGGACGCGGCGAAAAAGTACCTGGAACTGTTCGCGGAGCTTTCCAAACAGCCCGACGGCCTTTCCTGGCTTGCCGGAAAACTGGAAGGGTATCTGGAACCCGAAGTGGAAGAAAACCTGCAGGAGATTATCGCCAGCGTGCGCGCTACGAAGGCGTCCGATTTTGAGATCGTTTTTGACCCGACCCTGGTGCGCGGCATGTCCTACTACACGGGTACGATTTTTGAAATTTCCATGCCCCAGTTTGGCGGCAGCTGCGGCGGGGGCGGCAGATACGATAAGATGGTGGGCAAATTTACGGGAAACGACGTCCCGGCCTGCGGCTTTTCCATCGGCTTTGAGCGCATCATCCTGATTATGCTGGAAAACGGGTTTACCATTCCCGGACAGCCAAAGAAAGTGGCGTACCTGATCGAAAAGGGCGTTTCAGGGGACCGGCTCTGCCAGGTCATCGCCCAGGCCCAGGAGACCAGGAAAGACGGGACCCAGGTACTGGTGGCCCGGATGAACAAAAACAAGAAGTTCCAGAAGGAACAGCTGACCAAAGAAGGATATGAGGAATTTGTAGAATTCTACAAAAATCCGCTGAAATAGGGAGGAATTACCATGGCTGAAAGTATGAAAGGGCTGAAGCGGACCTGCCGCTGCGGCGAGCTTGGACTGGAAAACGCAGGCCAGACCGTCACGGTGATGGGCTGGGTCGCAAAACAGAGAAATAAAGGCGGCATTATCTTTGTGGATCTGAGGGACCGCGCGGGCCTTTTGCAGATCATTTTCGAAGAAGCGGACTGCGGCGCAGAAAATTTCGCAAAGGCGGAGCGGTTAAGAAGCGAGTTTGTGGTGGCGGTGACGGGAACGGTGGAAAAACGTTCCGGCGCGGTGAATGAAAACCTGGCTACCGGTAAGATCGAGGTGAGGGCAAAGGAAATCCGCATCCTGTCCGAGGCGCTGACGCCTCCCTTCCCCATCGAATCCAACACAAAGACCAAAGAGGAAATCCGCCTGAAATACCGTTATCTGGATTTGAGACGTCCCGACCAGCAGGAAAAGATTATTTTAAGAAGCAAAATCTGCGCGGCTTTCCGGCGCTTTTTGACAGAAGAGGGCTTTCTGGAAATCGAGACGCCCATCCTGTGCAAGTCCACGCCGGAAGGGGCGAGGGACTACCTGGTGCCCAGCCGGATTCATCCCGGCAGCTTTTATGCCCTGCCCCAGTCCCCCCAGCTGTTTAAGCAGCTTCTGATGTGTTCCGGGTATGACCGCTACTTCCAGATTGCGAAGTGCTTCCGCGACGAGGATCTGCGCGCGGACCGCCAGCCGGAGTTTACCCAGGTGGATATGGAGCTGTCTTTCGTGGATGTGGACGATGTGATCGACGTAAACGAGCGGCTTTTGCAGTACGTGTGCAAGGAGGCCATCGGCCTGGAGATTTCCCTCCCCCTGCCCCGGATGAAATGGATCGACGCCATGAACCGTTTCGGTTCCGATAAGCCGGATACCCGCTTTGGCATGGAGCTTACGGACGTTTCATCCGTAGTGGAAGACTGCGGTTTCGGCGTGTTTACCGGCGCGCTGGAAAACGGCGGTTCCGTCCGGGGGATCAACGCCAAAGGACAGGCCGGGATGCCCAGGAAAAAAATCGACGCCCTGGTGGATTTTGCCAAAGGGTACGGCGCGAAGGGGCTGGCTTACCTGGCTGTTTTGGAGGACGGCAGCTACAAGTCTTCCTTTGCCAAATTCATGACGCAAGAGCAGCTGGACGCCCTGGTAAAGGCCATGGACGGACAGCCTGGCGACCTGCTTTTGTTCGCCGCGGACAAGACCAACATTGTCTGGAGCGTGCTGGGAGCCCTGCGTCTGGAACTGGGCGAGCAGATGGGCCTGATCGACCACGACCGCTTCGATTTCCTCTGGGTGGTGGAATTCCCCCAGTTTGAGTGGAGCGAGGAAGAAAACCGCTTTATGGCCATGCACCATCCTTTCACCATGCCCATGGAAGAGGACCTTCCCATGCTGGAAACGGATCCCGGCAAGGTGCGGGCGAAAGCCTACGACATCGTTTTAAACGGCGTGGAGCTGGGCGGCGGCAGCGTCCGTATTTTCCAGGACGACGTGCAGGAGAGGATGTTTACCGCCCTGGGCTTTACGAAGGAACGGGCGAGGGAGCAGTTCGGCTTTTTGCTGGATGCGTTCAAGTACGGCGTGCCGCCCCACGCAGGGCTGGCTTACGGCCTGGACCGTCTGTGCATGCTGCTGACAAAGGCGGACAGCATCCGGGAAGTGATCGCCTTCCCCAAGGTCAAGGACGCGTCCTGCCTGATGACCAACGCCCCCGGCGAGGTGGACGAAGCGCAGTTAAAAGAGCTGGGCATCGCCGTGGCGAAAGAGGAAGAAAACGCAGAATAACAGCCTTTCTCACGGAAAGAACCCCGGGCCGCAATGGCAGAGGAGCATAAAGAAGTATTGCGAAAATACTAACCTATGCCAAGTGAACGGGAAATATGAAACCTCTATGTGAATGGACGAACCATTTGCATAGAGGTTTTCTTTTGCTTCTTAAAATTTTTCAGCGTCCGCAGGACGCGCAGCCGTCACCGAATGGGGACGATCTTGGGGGCTTGGGGGGAATCCCTCAACAAGCATTTTGGCCGGTGCAATCCGGCCAAAATCGCAAAACATGTATATGTTTGCATTGCTTGCCA
>CALWGP010000015.1 GCA_944380095.1 uncultured Lachnospiraceae bacterium
TCAGATTACCTTATGATCCAGCCATCTGCGGGAATGGAAGCGGAGCAAAAAGGCAGCGCCCCGCACCGTCCAGTCCGTAAACATGGCAATCCAGACGCCCATGGGCCCAAAGTCCAGGAAGCGGCAGAGGATGATGCACAGGCTTACCCGGAAAATCCACATGCTGGCGCAGGAGACGATCATGGAATATTTCACGTCCCCTGCGGCGCGCATCCCGTATGCGGGAATGAAGGCGGGGATCCAGACCAGCGGTTTGACAACGGTGATAAAGGCGATCATCTGCAGACACATCCGGGCGCTTTCCGCTTCCATGCCGCCCAGCACCGTGATGGGCCATGCGGCGGCAAATACCGTCAGACAGCTGAGAATGAGCACCAGCTCCGCAAACCAGGAGAGTTTTTTCACATAGTAAACGGCCTCGTCCTTCCTCCCGGCCCCGATGCACTGTCCTACCACGGTCATCAGCCCGATGCCCACCCCCATGGCGGCGATGCCGTTTAGGTTTTCCAGAATATTGGTCATGGCCTGGGCTGCAATGGCGGCGGTGCCCAGGGTGGAAACCGTGGACTGGATGGACAGTTTGCCGAACTGGAACATGCTGTTTTCCACGCCGGAAGGGATTCCGATGGAAAGGATCTTTCGAATCAGGGGCCAGCAGGGACGGATTTTCAAATACTGCCGGACGCTGATGGGGTTTAATGGGCTGCGCAGCTGCCAGAGAACCACCACGGCACAGAAAATACGGGAAACGAGGGTGGAAATGGCCGCGCCCGCTACCCCCATGTCAAACCCCCAGATGAGGACAGCGTTTCCGAATATATTCATAAAGTTGGAAATGACGGAAATGGTCATGGGCCCCCGGGTATTGTTCTGGGAACGAAAGATGGAAGCCCCGGCGTCGTAGAGCCCGATAAAGGGGAAAGAAAGCAGCGTAAAGAAAAAGTAGGTCTGGGAATCCTGCATGACGGCCTCTTCCACGGAACCAAAGATCAGCCGCAGCAGGGGCGTCCGGAAAATAAGACAGAACAAGGACAGCAGGATGGACAAAGAGCCGGTGACAAAGAGCACCTGGGAGGCGGCGCGGTTTGCTTCTTTTTTATTGTCGTTGCCCAGATACTGGGAACACAGGATCGCGCCGCCCGCGGCCAGGGCCGAAAATGCCTGGATGACAAGGACATTGATGGAATCCACCAAGGATACGGCGGAGATGGCGGAGGAACCCACATTGCTGACCATAATGGTATCCGCAGTCCCCATCAGGGAAGACAGAAGCTGTTCCACCATGATGGGGAGCAAAAGCCTGCGCAGGCTTTTGGCAAAGTACAGATGCGGCTTTGTTTCCAGGTCCTTTTTTGGCATATCGTTTTCCTTTCGGCTGCACAATGCAGCAAATCCGGGTGGATCAGAATTTTTTCCAGGTGCTTCTCATAAAGAGAAGAAGCAGGGGGAACAGTTCCAGACGTCCGGCCAGCATATCAAATGTCATCACCAGTTTGGAAAAATTGGAGAATCCCGAAAAATTCCCCAGCGGGCCCACGTCGCCCAGTCCCGGGCCGATATTGTTGAGCGTGGAGGCCACGGCCGTAAAATTGGTGATCAGATCCTTATTATCCAGAGAAACCAGGAGAATGGAAAAAATAAAGATCAGGAGGTAGACGATGAGGAACACGTTGGTGGAACGGACCACTTCATGTTCCACTGCCTTGCCGTCAATCTGGATTTTTTTGATACTTCTCGGATGCAAAAGCTGACGCAGCTCCTTTTTGACGGTTTTGACCATGATCAGCAGGCGGTATACCTTGATGCCGCCGCCCGTGCTTCCGGCGCAGGCCCCCACAAACATCAGCATGACGAGGATCGTCCGGGAAAATTCCGGCCACAGGTTAAAATCCGTAGTGGCATAGCCGGTGGTCGTGATAATGGAGCCCACCTGGAATGCGGACTGCTGCACCGCCTGCCCAAAATGGGAGAAATAGCCGCGGATGTTGACGGCGATGAGCAAAATGGCGGCCAGGATAATCAGCAGATAGGCCCGTACCTCTTCGCTTTGGAGCGCCTGCCTGCCCTTTTTGACGGCGAGCAGGAAATAGAAGTTAAAATTCACGCCAAAAAGGATCATAAAGATGGTAATCACCACCTGCTGATAGGTTGTATAACCGGCGCAGCTGTCGTTTTTGATCCCGAAACCGCCGGTGCCGGCCGTGCCGAAGGTGATGGTCAAAGAGTCGAACAAAGGCATGCCGCCTGCAAGAAGCAGGACGATTTCCACCAGGGTCATAATGACATAAAGAATATACAGAATCTTGGCGGTGGCCTGTACTTTGGGGACCAGGCGGCTGACGGAAGGGCCGGGGCTTTCCGCTTTCATCAGGTTCATGCGTCCGCCCACCGCCAGAGGGGGCAGGATCAGCAGAAAGACCAAAACCCCCATCCCTCCGATCCAGTGGGTAAAACTGCGCCAGAAGAGGATACAGCGGGGAAGTATCTCCACATCCGTAAAAATGCTGGATCCTGTGGTGGTAAAACCGGACACGGTTTCAAAAAGGGCGTCCACCGGATTGTGCAGGACGCCGGAAAACAGAAACGGCAGGGCGCCCATACAGCTTAAGGCAATCCAGCCCAAAGCGGTGGAGACAAAACTTTCCCTCAGATAGAAGATATGGCTGGACGGTTTGCGCACCGTCAGGGGCAGGCCAATGACCAGGCACAGCAGGATGGAAACCACGAAAGACCATCCCGCCTTTTCCCCGTAAATAAGGGCCGTGATACAGCCAAGGCTCATAAAGGCGGCCTCCAGGTTTAAAATCCAGCCGATAATATAAAAGACGATGGAATAATTCATACCGCAGAGCCTACTTTCTTAAAATATCCTGGATATCTTTCAGTCCCGTCTGCGTGGTGACGACGATGACCGTATCCCCTACCTGGATGCTGTCCTGGCCCCTGGGGATGTGGATTTTGCCGTGCCGGTTGATACAGCAGATCAGGAGGTTTGACTTGGTTTTTAACTGGGCTAAGGGGATGCCGGTAACGGCGGATTCTTCCCGGATGATAAATTCCAGGGCCTCGGCCCGGTTGTCCAAAATCTTGTACAGCGTTTCCACGTTGTTGCTCCCGATGGAATTGGAAAGGGCGCGGATGTACTGCAGGATATAGTCGGAAATCAGGTATTTGGGGTAGATGACGCTGCCGATGTCCAGATTTTCGATGATCTCGGTGAAAGCGATCTTGTTTACCTTTGTCACCAGCTTGGCGTTGGAATTTTCCTTGGCAAAGAGGGACAAAAGCACGTTCTCCTCATCCAGATTGGTCAGGGTCACAAAGGACTCCGCCTCCGCCAGCCCTTCTTCCAAAAGCAGCTGTTTGTCCGTGCCGTCGCCGCAGATAATGGTCGCCCCGGGCAGCAGTTCGCTGAGCTGCTCACAGCGTTCCCGGCTGCTTTCCACAATGCGCACGTCGATTTTCATGTCCAGCAGGGAATGGGCGGCATAGTAGGCAATGGTGCCGCCGCCTACGATCATGGTGTTTTTTACCTGGTGGGTTTTCAGACCGATATTTCTGAAAAAGGCGGCCGCGCGGGCAGGAGAGGCAACGATGGATAAAACGTCGTTGTCCTTTAAGACAAAATTGCCGTCCGGGATGGCGATTTCATTGCCGCGCTCCACGCCGCAGATCAGGATATCACTGTTGGTCTTGGAAGAAATCTGATGAATGGGCAGGTCGTTTAAGCCAAACTCCGGACGGATCCGGAATTTTAAAAGCTCCACCCGCCCCTTGGCAAAGGTGTCGATTTTAATGGCGGAGGGAAAACGCAGCAGCCGGGAAATTTCGGCGGCTGCGGCCAGCTCCGGGTTGATGATCATGGAAAGACCGAGTTTTTCCTTAATAAAAGAAAGCTCTTTGTTATAGATGGGATTGCGCACCCTGGCGATGGTGTGGCACTGTCCGGCCTTTTTGGCGATCAGGCAGCACAGGAGGTTGAGCTCGTCGGAACCTGTGACAGCGATGAGGATATCCGCGTCCTCAATGCCTGCTTCCATCAGGGTATTGATGCTGGCGCCGTTTCCCAAAATCCGCATCCCGTCCAGGGATTCGGGAATGCTTTGAAGCTTTGAGGAAGAGGAATCCACCAGTACGATATCGTGGTTTTCGGCGGAAAGCATTTCCGCCAGGGTAAGACCGACTTTTCCGCAGCCGATAATAATAATTTTCATGTCCGTTCCTTTCGCCGCCGCAGCGGCTGTCCTTTGTCCTGAAAGTAAGTGAATGGAAATACGCAACTATTATAGCACGATGGAAAAAGAATGCAATTCAAGCTTGACTTTTTTTAGGGCTTTCATTATAGTGTAGATATTCAGACAAAGGTAAGGACGAAGAGGAGTACGCACCCCATTGGCTGTCAGAGAGGATGCCCCGCCGGCTGTAAGGGCATTTCAGCACAGGATGCGGAACGTGGCTTCGGAACCGAAGGGCCAAACAGCGTTCCAGCCCGCAAAAGCGGCGGGCGTTTTAAGTAGGCCTTTCCGGCTGATCCCCGTTACAGGATGGAAAAGAGGCTGTCTGGGCGCAATGCCGGACAGTGAACAAAGGTGGTACCGCGGATGAAACGCCCTTTGACGAGCTTTGGCTTGTCAAAGGGTTTTTTGTTCGAGTGAACGGACAAAAAGCAAACCAGGCGAAAAGATTGAAAATGCGGAGGTAAAAATGAGCGTTCAAATGGAAAAGACCTACGACCCGCACGGGATCGAGGACAAAATCTATCAAAGATGGCTGGAGAAGAAGTATTTTCACGCAGAGGTGGACTATTCCAAAAAACCCTTTACGATTGTGATCCCCCCTCCGAATATTACGGGGCAGCTTCATATGGGACACGCGCTGGACAACACCATGCAGGATATCCTGATCCGTTTCAAACGGATGCAGGGCTATAACGCCCTCTGGCAGCCCGGTACGGACCATGCCAGCATCGCCACGGAGGTCAAGATCATCGAGAACCTGAAAAAAGAGGGGATTGACAAACATGACCTGGGCCGGGAAGGGTTCTTAAAGAAGGCATGGGAGTGGAAGGAAGAGTACGGCGGCCGTATTATCAACCAGCTTAAAAAGCTGGGATCCTCCTGCGACTGGGACCGGGAGCGCTTCACCATGGACGAGGGCTGCAATAAGGCCGTGACCGAAGTGTTCTGCAAAATGCATGAAAAGGGATGGATCTATAAGGGCAACCGGATCGGCAACTGGTGCCCGGTCTGCAAGACTTCCATTTCCGATGCGGAAGTGGTTTATGAAGAGCAGGCAGGACATTTCTGGCATATCAAATATCCTTTGATCAGGGAAGACGGCAGCGTCAGCGATACGCAGTTTCTGGAGTTTGCCACCACACGTCCGGAAACCATGCTGGGAGATACCGCGGTGGCGGTAAATCCGGAAGACGACCGATACAAAAACCTGGTGGGACGAAAGCTGCTTTTGCCCATCGTCAACCGGGAAATCCCCATCGTGGCGGACTCCTATGTGGATATGGAATTCGGGACCGGCGTGGTAAAAATTACCCCTGCCCATGATCCCAACGACTTTGAAGTGGGCAAACGGCACAACCTTCCGGAAGTCAATATTTTAAACGACGACGCCACCATCAATGAAAACGGCGGGAAATACTGCGGCATGGACCGCTACGAGGCCAGAAAAGCCATCGTGGAAGAGTTAAAGCAGCTGGGCCTTTTGGTCCGCATCGAGGACTATACCCATAACGTGGGCACCCACGACCGCTGCGGCACCACCATCGAGCCCATGATCAAAAAGCAGTGGTTCGTAAAGATGGACGAGCTGATCAAGCCCGCCGTAAAAGCCGTAAAAGACGGGGAAATCCGCCTGGTGCCGGAACGGATGGAAAAAGTTTATTTCAACTGGACGGATAACATCAAGGACTGGTGTATTTCCAGACAGCTGTGGTGGGGACACCGGATTCCCGCCTACTACTGCGACGACTGCGGGGAAACCGTGGTAGCCAAGGAAATGCCTACCGTCTGCCCCAAATGCGGCGGAACCCATTTTACACAGGATCCGGATACCCTGGATACCTGGTTTTCTTCCGCCCTCTGGCCCTTTTCCACACTGGGATGGCCCGAACAGACGGAGGATCTGAAGTATTTTTACCCTACCGACGTGCTGGTGACGGGCTATGATATCATTTTCTTCTGGGTCATCCGCATGATTTTCTCCGGCTATGAGCAGATGGGGGAAAAGCCCTTCCATACCGTCCTGTTCCATGGACTGGTGCGGGATGCCCAGGGGCGCAAGATGAGCAAATCCCTGGGAAACGGCATCGATCCTTTGGAGATCATCGACAAATACGGCGCAGACGCCCTGCGTCTGACCCTGATTACGGGCAACGCCCCCGGCAATGATATGCGCTTTTATCTGGAGAGGGTGGAGGCCAATCGCAATTTCGCCAACAAAGTATGGAACGCCTCCCGCTTTATCCTGATGAATATGGAAGGAAAGCAGATCCCGGCGGATGCAAGGGAATTTCTGGAGCCTGCGGACAAATGGATCCTTTCCCGTTTAAACCACGTGATTAAAGAAGTAACGGACAACATGGAGAGCTATGAGCTGGGCATCGCGGTGCAGAAGGTCTATGACTTCATCTGGGATGAATTCTGCGACTGGTATATTGAGATGGTAAAACCCAGGCTGTATGCAACGGACGATGAAAAGAGCCAGGGGGCCGCGCTGTGGACCTTAAAGACAGCGCTGATCGACGCCCTGAAACTGCTTCATCCCTATATGCCTTTTATTACGGAAGAGATTTTTGGCAATATCCAGTCCGAAGAGGAATCCATTATGGTTTCTTCCTGGCCGGTGTATCGGGAAGACAGGAACTTTGAAAAAGAAGAAAGACAGATCGGCCTGATCAAGGAAGCGGTACGCCAGATCCGAAACGTCCGTACCGGCATGAACGTGCCGCCCTCCAAAAAAGCCCACGTTTTCGTAGTGAGCACGGATCCGGAAGCAGCGGCCGCCTTTGAGGAAGGAAAGCTGTTCTTCTCCTCCCTGGCAGGGGCGTCGGATGTGACTGTGCAGGAAAACAGGGACGGTATCGCAGAAGATGCGGTTTCCGTGGTGATTCCAAACGCGGTGCTTTACATTCCCTTTACGGAGCTGGTGGATCTTTCCCAGGAGATCGAGAGACTCAAAAAGGAAGAAAAGCGTCTGGAAGGAGAACTGGCCCGGGTCAACGGGATGCTGGGCAATGAAAAATTCTTAAGCCGGGCGCCGGAAAAGAAGATTGCCGAGGAAAAGGCAAAGCTGGAGAAATACACCCAGATGATGGAACAGGTAAAAGAACGCCTCGGCCAGCTGGAAAAGCAGACCGGACGCGCCTAAGGCAGGGGGGCGTTCATGGAGTATGGGCAAGCGTGCCGCCGGATTGAGGAAACCGGGGCAAAGAAAAATTCCGTGGGCGACCTGGCGGCCTTTTACCGGTGGCTGGGACGCCCGGGAAGCGCCAGCCGGATCCTGCATGTGGCAGGGACCAACGGGAAAGGTTCCGTCTGCGCTTTTCTGACCGGCATCCTGTCTGCGGCAGGATACCGGGTGGGGCAGTTTACTTCGCCCCACCTGGTAACGCTGCGGGAACGGTTTTGGCTGGACGGCCGCCTGATCGGCGAGGAAACCTTTGCGCGGCTTTACGGCCTGCTGCAGGAGCGGCTTGCAGGATACAACAGGATCTTGGCACAGAGGAAAGAAAGCTGCCTGGAACTGACCTTTTTTGAAACGCTTTTCTTTTTATTCCTCCTTTGGATCCGGCAGGAGGAACCGGATTTTGTAGTGCTGGAAGTAGGCATGGGCGGAATGCGGGACGCCACGGTGATTGCAGAAAAGCCTGCCGTGACCGTGATCACAAAAATCGGGCTGGATCACTGCGCTTATCTTGGCGATACCTTGGAGCAGATCGCCGTTCAGAAAGCGGGTATTTTCAAACCCGGCGTACCTGCGGTCTGCTGGGATACGTGCCGGGAGGCGTCGCAGGTTTTTACACAAAGGGCGAAAGAACTGTCCTGTCCCCTTGTTTTGGTGTCGGAAAACGAGGTTGCTTTCTCAAAAATCCGGCAAAATGGCGTTGATTTTTTCATGGAGTCTGCGTATTATAATGATATTGAAGCCCGCCTGGCTACGCCGGCCTTATACCAGGCCCGGAACGCGGCCGTGGCGGTGCGGGTGATGGAGCAGCTTGCGCCTGCGCTGCGGCCGGGAAAGGAAGCGCTTAAGGCAGGGCTGTCCGCCATGCGCATCCGTGCCCGGATGGAAGAGATCCTGCCGGGGGTTTTCCTGGATGGGGCCAACAATCCGGACGGCATACAGACGTTCCTTTCCAGCGTGGCCGCCCGGGAAACGAAGCAAGAAAGGCTGCTTTTGTTCAGCGCCGCAGCGGACAAGGATACCTGCAGGATGGCAGAGCTTCTTGCCGGATCGGGCCTGTTTTGCCTGGCGGCGGTAACAGCCATGGACAGCGGGCGCAGCATGGACGCAGGGAGCCTGCGGGCGGTCGCCGGGATTTTAAACGGCAAAGGGCAGAAGGAACCTCTTGTCTTTGACCGTTCCGACCGGGCGCTTGAGTGGCTTTTGAAGCTGCAAAAAGACAGGAAAGCTGAGATTTATATCGTCGGGTCCCTCTATCTGGCGGGCGAAATCGTCCGGTATGTAGAGGAGAAACGGGAGGTTTACTATGATTAACTTCGAAGAAGAACTGAAAAAATTCCATCCCAGCCTGGAAATCGACGAGGCGGAGGATGTGATCATAAACCACAATTTAACTGATTTTACGGATATCCTGGTGGAGATGGTCAAAGACCATGAGGAGAAGGCGAAGGCGGACAAGTAATCCAAAGGAGCGGTAAGATGCAATGTTATAATTGTGGCGCGCAGCTGACGGAAAAGGATTTCTGTACCAACTGCGGAGCGGATGTTTCCACGTTTAAAAAACTGATCAGTTTTTCCAATTATTATTACAATCAGGGACTGGAAAAGGCGCAGGTGCGGGATCTTTCCGGAGCGGTAGAGAGCTTAAAGCTGTGTCTGAAACTGAATAAATACCATATCGAAGCCAGGAACCTGCTGGGGCTTGTCTACTTTGAAACGGGGGAGACGGTTGCGGCCTTAAGCGAATGGGTGATCAGCAAAAACCTCCGCCCGGAAAAAAACGTGGCGGACGATTATATCGACGCGGTGCAAAAAAGCCCGGCGCAGCAGGAGGCGCTGGCCCAGAGGAGCCGGAAGTACAATCAGGCGCTGGCCTACTGTTTGCAGGACAGCAAAGACCTGGCGGTGATCCAGTTAAAAAAGGTGCTCTCCGACAGCCCCAACTTTGTGCAGGCCCATCTTTTGCTGGCGCTTTTGTATATTGACCGGGGAGACTGGGAAAAGGCGAAAAAGGAGCTTAACCGCTGCCTGAAAATCGACAGGGGCAATACCATGGCCCTGCGCTATATGAAAGAAGTGGAGGGCGCCCTTAAGGTGGAGGAAGACGGGAAGCTTCCCCGCAGGCAGAACCGGGAGGACGCCATCAAATACCAGAGCGGCAACGAGACCATTATCCAGCCGGTGAACCGTCTGGAGCCCAAAAAGAACACGGGATGGCTGTGGGCGCTGCTTGGCGGCGCGGCGGCGGGGCTTGCCGTGTCCTGGTTTCTGATCCTGCCCGCCAGGGTACAGTCCGCAAAAGCGCAGCTGAACAATAACCTGGTATCCGTTGGGGAAGAAGTGGACCGCAAAAACGCCCAGATCGACAGCCTGACGCAGCAGGTGGAGTCCCTGACCCGGGAAAATGCGGACCTTTCGGCCCAGACAGAGGCCCTGGCCGGGACAGACGGACAGATGAGCACGGTGGAAGCGCTGCTCAATGCCGCTTATCTTTATATCGAGACGCCGGAGGATACGGAAGCGCTGTCAGAGGCGATTGACCGGATTGACCGGGAAACCATGGAAAGTCCGGATACTTCCGAGGCGGCGAGAAATCTTTATACGAAGCTTTTGGAGGATACGGGGACGGACCTGGCCAATTCCTATTATGACACAGGATATCAGGCCTACCGGTCCAACGATTTTGACACCGCCATTGAAAACCTGCAAAAGGCGGTGACCTATGATCCGGAAAACGAGGAGGCGCTTTTTGCCCTGGCAAATTCCTACCGGGAAAAAGGGAACAGGCGGATGGCCATAGAAACCTATGAGCAGGTGATCGAGCTTTTCCCGGATACGGAAAAAGCCAGACAGTCACAGAACTATATTGACGACCTGCAGGAGTAAATTTTTGCAGCAGTGAAAGAACGTACGAAAGAGGACACGGGAAGAAATCCGCGTCCTTTTTTTGTACCATTTATTACTATTTTAGGAAAGAGGGAAAAAGGATGCAGCAACAGTTTGAAGTGATCGACCACTATCTGATGATCCGGCTGCCGGAGGAAATTGACCATCGCAGTTCGTCGGAAATATCAAGGAGGGCGGACCATATGATCCTGGACCGGGAAGTGAGCGATGTGGTGTTCGACTTTTCGGACACAAAGTTTATGGACAGTTCGGGGATCGGCGTACTGGCAGGCAGACACCGGAAAATTTCCTGTTTCGGCGGGAAGGTGTACGTGATTCATGCGGACGAAAGGATCCGCAGGATCCTGCGGATGTCAGGACTTACGGATCTGGTGGAAATCATGGAATAAAGCGCACAGGCGCTTTGGAATTGGAGGAAGAGAATGGAAAACGAAATCAGGATGGAGATGGCAGCGCTGCCGGAAAACGAAGGGTTTGCCAGAATCGCGGTGGCGGCGTTTCTGACGCCCTTAAATCCCACGGTGGAAGAAATCTGCGATGTGAAAACCGCCGTTTCGGAAGCGGTTACCAACGCGGTAATCCATGCCTACGACGGGCAGGGCGGCAGGATCAGGATTTCCTGCCGTCTGGAGGGGGATCTTTTACATATGGAAATAGAAGATTTCGGCAAGGGGATTGAGGATGTGAAGCAGGCCATGGAACCTCTGTTTACCACACGGGCGGACCTGGAACGCTCCGGAATGGGGTTTGCGTTTATGGAAGCGTTTATGGACGGGCTGGAGGTGGAATCCACACCGGGAAAGGGGACGAAGGTGATCATGGAAAAGAAGCTGGGGAACGAACCCTGGGTATCCTGCGGGGAATAGCCCATGGAAGAAGTATCAGTATTGATCCAAAAAGCGCAGGCCGGGGACAGCTGCGCCAGAGACATACTGATCGAAAAAAACCTGGGACTGGTGCATCACATTGTGAAGCGGTTTGCAGGGAGGGGATACGATCCGGAGGATTTGTTCCAGACGGGAACCATCGGCCTGATGAAAGCCATTGATCATTTTGACCTGCGTTATGACGTAAAATTTTCCACCTATGCAGTCCCCCTGATTGCGGGGGAAATCCGGAGATTTTTGCGGGACGACGGGATGGTGAAGGTTAGCAGGACCTTAAAGGAGATTGCCGCCCGGTTAAAGCAGGCCGGTCTGCAATACCAGACAGAACAGGGAAGGGAGCCTTCCTTACGGGAACTGTGCGAAAAGGCGGGGGTTTCCTACGAGGACGCCGTCATGGCCATCGGCGCTTCGGGGGAAGTGGAGTCCATTGAAAAAACGATATATGAAGGGGACGGCAGGCAGATCCGGCTTCTGGATAAAATGGCCTCCTGTCCGGAAGACGGCCAGTGGGAGGATTCGGAAAAAAACCGTCTGCTGGATCGGATGTTTTTGCAGCAGCTGCTGGACGGGCTGACGCAGGAGGAACGCACCCTGATTACCCTGCGCTATTATGAGGACAAGACCCAGACCCAGATTGCAAAGCAGATGGGGATCAGCCAGGTGCAGGTGAGCAGGCTGGAAAAAAGGATTCTTGTCAGGATGAAAAAGTGCGCCGGGGATTGTTCTTGTTGATTTGCGGCCGGGGGAGTATAATAGCGTTATTGAACGCCATCCACAGGCGAAAATACAAGGGGGACAAAGAATGTCTGATCAGGAAAGAAAAAAGAAGCGAAACGGCGGCAGGGGCCGGAAAAGAAAGAAAGGCAAAACCGGGGCAGCAGAAACCGTCCTGATGGCGGCGGCAGCCTGTGTCCTTGCCGTCAGCCTCTGGAAGCTGGGGGGGATCCTCTTGGAATACAAGGCCGGGACCGATGCCTACGTCGGGCTTAGAAGCTATGCCCTTCTGGAAACGCAGGAGGATGAAACGGAGCCGGAAGACGACTTTTTGATGATGAACGTGGATTTTGACGCCCTTTCTGAAATCAACGGCGATTTTACGGCCTGGTTTTCCATGCCGGTGCTGAAACTGGATTATCCCGTGGTGCAGGGAGAAGACGACGAGTACTATCTGACCCATACGTTTGAGAAAAAGACCAACAGCGCAGGGGCGATTTTCATGGATTCTTCGGCGAATCCGGATCTGACGGATTTCAATACCTTCATTTATGGGCACAATATGAAAAACGGCAGCATGTTCGGCAAACTCAAACAGTTTGGGCGGGACGATAAGCTGTGCGATTCCGATCCCTATTTCTATCTGTATACGAGGGATACCGCGTATCGTTACCGGATTATCAGCTATTATGTGACCACGGACGGCAGCAGCGCCTATTTGAAACCTGCCACCCAGGAAGAGTACGACGGATATGTCAGACAGGTACTGGCCAATACCCCTTATGAGCCAAAAGAGCCCCTGCCGGACGGCCCCATGGTGACGCTTTCCACCTGCTACGGGCAGGCGGGGAGCATACAGCGCTTCGTGGTGCACGGCGTGCTGGAGGAAACCAGGCCGCAGGCCGGAAGCGAAGAATAAAGGAATAAAGCAGGAGGGATAGGGGATACTGAAAGCAGGAAAAGCGAAGAAAGGAAGTGGCGCAGTGCCGAAAGAAACGCTTTACCTGAAACTGGATCAAAGCGTCCGGATTCCCTCCTGCCATATCTATGTAAAAGATCTTGGAAAGCTTTACTGCCGGGACCGGGGCCTTTTGGACAGGATCCGGGGAAAAAAGGTCTATACGTTTCAGGAAGGGGACAGGGACGAAAAAGTGATTGGCGTGATGTATCTGATCGCTTTGCTGAAGGAAGAATTTCCCTGTCTGGAAGTGGAAACGATAGGGGAAACGCAGACGGTGGTCCGCCGGGAAGGAAACGGGCAGGATTCTGCGGCACTACAGGCCGTGAAAGTCTGTTTCGTATCCGGAATCTGTTTTTGCGGCGCTTTTTTTACCATTATGGCTTTCCATAACGATATCGGGGTGACGCAGGTTTTCCACCGCCTTTATGAGATGGTCACAGGGCAGGGCTCCGACGGGGCGACCGTGCTGGAAATCAGCTATTCCGTTGGCCTGGCCGTTGGAATCCTCCTGTTTTTTAACCATGTGGGAGGAAGGCGCATCACACAGGATCCTACGCCCATCGAAGTGGAAATGCGCCTTTATGAAAACGACGTGGACCAGGCGGTCGCAAAGGCGGCGGAGCGGGAAAAAAAGTCGCTGGATTTGGACGGATGAAGGATCCTGGGAGGTGTTTATGATCTGGCGGCAGGCAGGAATGTGCGTTTTGGGATTCGGGGCGGGAATCCTGGTATCGGCGGGCGTTTTTACGGTGCTGCTGGCCGTTGGGCTGGTGCCGCGGTTTGCGGGAAGGACCCATACGGGGCGGCACATTTTCCTGTATGAGGAAATGATCGTCTGGGGAACGCTGACCGGCGTTTTTTTCAGTATATTTCCCGGATACGGGCAGATCGGGGCCTGGATTAGGACCCGGCTGTTCTTTGGCGCAGTTACGGTGTCGGCCTGGAAGTGGCTTTCCGGGGCGGCAGTATCCCTGGGAGGGCTTTTTTCCGGGATTTTTGTAGGGAGTCTGGCCCTGGCCATTGCGGAAATGCTGGACTCCATCCCTATTTTTACCAGACGGATCGGTCTTGGGCGGGGCCTGAAATCCCTGATCTGGGGCGTGGCGCTGGGAAAGCTGGCAGGAAGCCTGTTCTACTTTGCTTTTCATTTTTATGAAACAGGATTTTGAAAAGGCGAAGGAGGATGTATGGACGAAATGAATCAGAAGCAGTATCAGGACTATATCAGGCGGGTGACGCCCACGCACAGTCTGCCGGCGCAGATGGCCCGGGCTTTTTTGACAGGAGGGACGATCTGCGTGCTGGGACAGGGGATTTTAAACGCGGCCGCGGCCGCAGGGATGGAGGAAAAGACCGCGGGCAGCGTCTGTTCCCTGGTGCTGGTGCTTTCCGGGGTCATTCTGACCGGATGGAATCTCTATCCTTCCATTACCAAGTGGGGAGGGGCCGGCGCACTGGTGCCCATTACGGGATTTGCCAATTCCGTGGCGGCCCCGGCCATTGAGTTTAAAAAAGAGGGACAGGTATTCGGGGTCGGCTGCAAGATTTTCACGATCGCAGGCCCGGTAATCCTTTACGGGGTTTTTGCCAGCTGGCTTTTAGGACTGATCTACTGGCTGGTAAAATCCGCCGGGGCGCTGTAAAGAAAAGAAAGGACAAAAGAAAAATGATTATACTGGTATGTACGGACGAATCGGGAGGAATGCTGTTTCACAAAAGAAGGCAGAGCCAGGACCGTATCCTGCGGGATAAGATCCTGGCTTTGACCGGGGACAGCGTTTTGTGGATGAACGCCTATTCCTACGGGCAGTTTCAGCAGGAAGGGGCCAAAAACCTCCGGGTGGATGAAGAATTTTTGCAGAAGGCCGCAGAAGGGGAGTTTTGCTTTGTGGAGGATAAGCCCTTAAACCTGGAGGACGAAAGGATCGAGGGGGTGATCCGGTACTGCTGGAACAGGACCTACCCTGCGGATCTGTTTTTGGATGAAAAAAAGCTGCGCGCCCGCTTTTTGCTGGCCGGCCGGAAGGAGTTTGCAGGCTACTCCCATGAAAAAATAACGCAAGAGGTATATGTAAGATGAGAAAACTGCGTCTGACCGGGGGGCTGTTGTTTTTGCTGCTTTGTATTTCGGGCCCGGCAGGCTGCGGCTCTTTGCCCGGATTAAAGGATATTCCCTGGGAAGAATTGACCGAAAGCGGCAAAAGCGGGGAAGAGTCCGCAAAAGCAGACTTTTCCGGACAGACGGTGGAGGTTTTGGCATGGAACGAAAGCCCCTATGTGCCGGTCCACGACAACGTCCCGTTTTTTGAGGAAGAAGATTTCGTGGAAGAGTCGTTTGAATCCTACGCCGATCTGGACGATCTGGGCAGGTGTGGGCAGGCGATAGCCAACGTGGGGACAGACCTGATGCCCGTCAAGGAACGGGAGGGCATCGGACAGGTGAAGCCCTCCGGCTGGCAGACGAAAAAATATGACAGCGTGGACGGAAAATACCTTTACAACCGGTGTCATCTGATCGGCTATCAGCTCACCGGGGAAAATGCCAACGAAAAAAATCTCATAACAGGGACCCGTTATCTGAACGTGGAAGGAATGCTTCCCTTTGAAAATATGGTAGCGGACTACATAAAGGAAACGGGCAATCATGTGCTGTACCGGGTCACCCCCGTATTTTTGGGAGAAGAACTGGTGGCCAGGGGCGTGCTTTTGGAAGGACAGTCCGTGGAAGACAACGGGGAGGGAATCCAGTTTTGCGTTTATGCCTATAATGTCCAGCCGGGAATTGTCATCGACTATGCCACCGGGGACAGCACAGAAGCAAGGCAGGACGGACAGACCGGGGAGGATGGGCAGGAGGAAACCTATATCCTAAACACCAACACCCGTACTTTTCACGATCCTTCCTGCGCAAGCGTTTCAGAGATGAAGGAAAAGAACCGGAAGGAGTTTACCGGCGGCAGGGAAACGCTCCTGAAGGAGGGCTATTCCCCCTGCGGGCGCTGCAGGCCGTAGGAGTGTTTTTTTCAAAAGAGGAGGTAAGATTGCAGATTATTGTATGGGGAGTGTGGCTGTGGATTCTGGTCCTGATTGCAAAACAGGACCGGCGGACCCGGACCATCCCGGACAGGCTGACGGCCTGCCTGATGGCGGCAGGGCTTTTGTCTGCCCTCTGGACGCCGCAGCCGGGAATGGTTCAAAGACTGGCCGGAGCCCTGGCGGTAAGCGTGCCGATGTTTGTCCTGAATATGGTCCGGCCGGGCGCTTTCGGGGGCGGGGATGTGAAACTGATGGCGGCGGGCGGGGTGATGCTGGGAGCCGGGGGGATCTGGCTGGCCTTTTGCCTCGCCCTTTTGCCGGCGGGGGGATACAGCCTTTTGCTTCTGAAAAAAGGAAAGGGAAAGAAGGCGGTTTTTGCCCTCGGACCCTTTTTGTGCGCAGGGATGGCGGCCGCCTGGATGGCAGGGCTTTTGGAAAGACTGGACCGATGAGCCAAATTTGCATTTCGCGGGGGAAAATCCTTTACAAACCGGGGATTGTGTTGTTAAAATATCGGATAGATTTTGCAGAGAAAAGAAGGATAGGGAAATGAAGAGAAAACGCAGGCAAAGAAGACGGAGGATCGTAACGGCGGCGGCAGCGGCCGTGGTAGTGGCGGCGGCAGGCAGTACGATCCTGTACTGGAACCTGCCGGGGACCAGGGCGGACCGGAAGCTGAACCGGGCCATGGACCTGATGACCGAGATGGATTACGTGCAGGCGGAGGAAGTCTATACACAGGCGCTGTCCATCGATGAAAACAGCGTCCGTGCCTACCGGGGGCTGGCAGACGATTATCTGGCCCAGGGCAGGGACAAGGAAGCCTTGGACATTCTGAAAAAGGGCTATGAAGTTACGGGATCCGAAGTCCTTTTGCAAAATTACAGCGCAACGGTCTTAAACCGGGTGGTGGAAAGAGTCAACGAAGGGTCTGCGGATCTTTCCGATATCGAAAGCTGTCTGGATGTGCTGGAAGCGGATCCGTCCCGGAAAGAAGCGGTCAGCCTTCTGGAAACCTGTGCCGGCCGGGTGCTTGGCGACGGGGAAAAAAGCCTGGTATTATTGGAACGTTCAGAAGGGGATGATTCGTTTGACCGTTACTGTGGGATCCTGGAGAGGCTGTTTTCCCTGACAGAGCAGGACTCGGGCACTTTTTTGCCGGTCCTGGAACAATATGCGGTGATCCAGGCGCCGGCCGTCTATTTAAGCCTGTCCAATGCGGACGAATACCGGGAGATTTTGAACAGGGCGCAGCAGCTGGGCGTTGAAGAGGCGGCAGGGATTTTAGCCTGTCTGGACAAGCAGGAGGAAGTCAGCGCTTACTTTGCCCCCATGTTTGAGGACTTTGAAGCGCAGAATTTTGAAGCGGCCAAGGATTTTATTACAAACGACGCCTACGCACAGATCCGGGACGCTTTTATTTCCGACACGATGGAATACTGGTACGGCGGGACTTATATCCCGGTGACCAAGGAAGCCATTGTCTTTTTGCAGACGGAAAAAGGATGGATGTTTTCCTTTGTGGAAGACGATTCCTTAGCGGCGCCGACGGGTACCATCCGGGTATTGGGACAGAAAATGGAGGATCTGGGCGTACAGCGGTCCAGCATCGAATATGTGCCGTCCTATGACCCGCAGCAGTATTATCCCCATACGGAATATGAGATTGTTTACTGGAATACCATGGTCAGTGGCATTGCCACGGACAATACCAACGTGGTGTCCCGTATGAACTACCGGTTCGCGGAAAAAATCTACACGGCCCAGGGGATGGAAGCAAATATGATCTATGACTGGGGAGGCGCCAACGAAACCAGGAAAAAAGAGTAACGAAAGGATGCAGGAGCGGACTTTTATGGGACGTTGTATCATCGTAGGGGCGGGAGAGCTGAAAAGCCGGACAATTGAAGTAAGGAAAGATGATTTTGTCATCGCCGCGGACGCGGGATTTTCCCACTGCAGGCGGATGGGCCTTTCCCCGGACTTAATCGTGGGGGATTTTGACTCCCTTCCGAAAGAAGAGCAGGCACGGCTGGAGCGGATCCGCAAAGAGGAGCCGCAGCGGCTGCTGACCCTCCCTTCCGAAAAAGACGATACGGATATGCTGGCGGCCATCCGGGAAGGCCTTGCAAAAGGCTGCCGGGAGTTTTTCCTCTACGGCGGACTGGGCGGCCGGCTGGGCCATACCATCGCCAATATCCAGTGCCTGAATTTTCTAAAGGAGAGGGGCGCTGCCGGATATCTTGCGGACGGGGATATGCTGGTGTTTTTGGCCCGAAACGAAACCATCCGCCTTCCGGAAAGGGAAAGCGGATGGCTGTCTTTGTTTTCCATGGGGGAAAGGGCGCAGGGGGTTACCTTAAAGGGTCTGAAATATGAACTGACGGACGCCCTTATCACCAACAGCTTCCCGGTGGGTGTTTCCAATGAATTTATCGGAAAGGAAGCCGAAATTACCGTCCGGGACGGAACCTTGCTGATCCTCACCGCCCCGAAGGACTGACGGATTCGAAAAATATATGTTCTATTTCTATTCTACGTTTTTAAACTGGCTCATATACAGATCGTAATAAAATCCCTTTTTTGCCAAAAGCTGGGCAGCGTTGCCTTCTTCAATGATCCGCCCGTCGTCGATGACAAAAATCCGGTCCGCTTTCTGGATGGTGGAAAGCCGGTGGGCGATGACAAAGGAGGTCCGCCCGGCCAGCAGATGTTCAATCCCCTCCTGGACCAGGATTTCGGTGTTGGTGTCGATGCTGCTGGTGGCTTCGTCCAGAATCAGGATGCGGGGGTCGGAAACCATGGTGCGCGCAAAAGCCAGAAGCTGTTTCTGGCCGATGGACAGGCCGCCGCCCCGTTCCGAAAGCACCGTGTCGTAGCCCTGGTCCAGCTTCATAATAAAATCGTGGGCATTGACGGCCTTTGCCGCCGCCTCGATTTGTTCGTCCGTGGCATCCAGCCGCCCGTAGCGGATATTGTCCCGGATGGTGCCGGAGAAGAGGAAATTGTCCTGGGTCATAACGCCCATCTGCCGGCGGAGACTTTCGATGGATACCTTTGTAAGGTCATAGTCGTCGATATAAATATGTCCTTTTTGAATGTCGTAAAACCGGCTGATCAGGTTGACGATGGTAGTCTTTCCGGCGCCGGTGGGGCCTACCAGGGCGATGGTTTCCCCGGGACGCACCCGGAAGCTGACATGGTCCAGCACCCGGCGCTGGCCGTCATAGGAAAAGGAAACGTCGTCAAAGGTGACCTGTCCCTGGATGGGGGGAAGTTCCTTTACATCCGGATCATCCTTGACGGAAGGCTTGGTATCCATGATTTCAAAGATCCGTTCCGCCCCGGCGATATTGGTGACAATCTGGTTGTAAAAATTGCTCAGGTTCATAATCGGCCGCCAGAACATGGAAATATAGGAACCAAAGGCGATGAGGGTCCCCACGGAAACCCGGTCCGTCCCCAGGACGACAATGCCCGTAAAGTACAGGGAAATGGTGCCCAGTCCCCAGCAAAAGTCAATCACCGAGCCGAAGGCGTCGTTTAAACGGACCGCGTCGATAAAGGACTGGCGGTGTTCCTTTGTGAGGGTGAAAAAGGTATCCGCCGTTTCGCGCTCCGCGGTGAAACTCTGGATGATCCGGATGCCGGACAGATCCTCGTGGATGAAAGCGTTTAGGTTGGAGGACTTTTTCCGGTGGATCTGCCAGCGCTTATGGGAAAATACCTGGATGAACCACATGCAGCCGGCCATCAGGGGCAGGCTGACCAGGGAAGCGGCCGCAAGGACGGGATTTTTCACAAACATAATGGCCACTACGGCGCAGATGGTGAAAAAGTCCGGAAGCAGGGTGGTAACGCAGTTGCCCATCACATCCTTTAAAGAATTGATATCCCCGATAATCCGGGCAAGGATTTTGCCCGTGGGACGGCTGTCAAAAAACTGGAAGTCCAGTGTCTGGATGTGGGTGTAAAGCTGCTGGCGGATGGTCACCAGGATATTGTTGCACAGTTTGGCCATGATCCACATGCGCAGCTTCACGCCCAGGATCATCAGGACGTTTAAGGATACCGCAAAAAGGATCAGACGAAAAAGGCCGGGAAAGTCCCCCGCAGAAATCCGGTTGTCAATGGCCTCTTCCATGATCAGCGGGTTAAGCAGGGTGACGCAGACGCAGAAAGCCATGATGGCAAGCACGCCGGCAATCTGTTTTTTGTAGTCCAGCAGATAGGAAAAAAGCCGCAGCAGCGTCTTCATTTTCCCCACTTCTACGCTGGTTTCATCGTCTTTATAGGAATTGAAAGCCATATTATTTTACACCTCCCCGTTAAGCCAGGACCCGTACTGGGCCTGCCATGTTTTGTAATAAAGCCCTTTTTGGGCAAGAAGCTGTTCGTGAGTGCCCCGTTCTGCCACGCGCCCGCCCTCCAGGACGAGGATTTCGTCGGCATGCCGGACCGCGCTGATCCGGTGGGCGATAATGATTTTGGTGGTGCCTTTCAGCTGCGCCAAAGATTGCTGGATGGCAAATTCCGTCTCCATGTCCAGGGCGCTGGTGGAGTCGTCCAGCACCAGCACGGGCGTATGCTTCGCCAGGGCCCGCGCAATGCTGATGCGCTGTTTCTGTCCGCCCGAAAGCCCCACGCCCCGCTCGCCGATGACCGTATCATAGCCGGATTCCAGCCGGTCGATAAATTCGGAAGCCTGGGCGTTTTGGGAAGCCGTAACCACTTCCCCGGCGGTGACGCGGCCTTTTTTCCCAAGGACCACGTTTTCGCGGATGGTATCGGAAAAAAGGAAAACGTCCTGCATTACGGAGGAAATGCTGCTGCGAAGCTGGGACAGGGACAGATCCCGGATGTTCACCCCGTCCAGATAGATGGCGCCGTCCGTTGCGTCATAGAGACGCTGGAGCAGCTGGATGATGGACGTCTTGCCGCTGCCCGTAGCCCCCATGATGCCCACGGTCCCGCCGGCTTTTACATGGAAGGTGATGTCGCTTAAAATTTCGTGCAGGTCCGCTTTGTGGAAAGAAACGTGCTCAAAGCGGATATCGCCCTGTACCTGCTTTAGGACTACGGGATGTTCGGACTGCGTGATCACGGGCTTTACCGCGTAGATCCGCTTGATTTTGCGATAGCTTCCCACTGCGGAGGAAAAGTCGTTGGACAGCCAGCCCAGCATCTCCATGGGCCAGACAATGTTGGTGGAATATTCCACAAAAGCGGTCAGGGTACCCAGCGTCATTTCGCCTTGCATATAGAGGAACCCTCCCAGAAGCAGGATGACCAGGGGAAGGAGCTTGCCGATCAGGGAAAACCAGGGGGAGTAGCGCACGAAAACCCTGGACTGTTTCATATTCAGGTCATAATAGCGGCGGTTGTGGGAAAGGAATTTGGCGATTTCAAATTTTTCGCGGGCAAAAGCCTTGACCGTGCGTACGCCGGCCAGATTTTCCTCCGCCACGGTATTGAGCGCCGCGTTTTCTTCGCTGATGTCCTCATAAATCTGCCCCAGGCGGCTTTCCATGCGCAGGGCCAGCACGGCGCAGAAAATCATGCAGCAGGTGGGCAGGACCGCCAGCTTCCAGCTTAAGCTGTACATACAGACCAGGATGACCGTCACATGGAAGATGACTTCCAGAATCAGCATGCTGACATAGCCTACGGCATTCCAGATGCGGTCGATGTCATCCTTGACCCGGGCCATGAGTTCGCCGGTCTGGGTGCGGTCAAAAAATTCCGTGCTCAGCGACTGGATATGGGCAAACAGGTCGCGGCGCATGTCGGTGGCGATGGAGGCGGAGATACGGTCGAAGGTAAATTCCTTGGCGTAGCCGAAGATACACCGGCCCACGCCTACGGCCAGGATGCCTCCCAGAAGATATTTCAGCTTCTCCATTTCCCCGCCCACAATGACGTCGTCTACAATGTGACGGGTCAGCTGCGGGGACAGAAGATCCAGGGAAACGGCAATCATCATGGAAAGGATCGCAAAAAGATAGCCCCCGATGTGCTGTCCCAGATAAGCGGTTAGCTTTTTCATAAGTAAAAACCCCCTGATCAATAATAAGTTGTATGAATGGATTTAAAAGTATAAAAAAGTGTGCGCCGGGGCGCACACTCGCGCCGAGCGCGGTTGCCGTCAGGCAACACTCTACTTTTCGCGCGAGTGCGCATCCTCAGCGGAGCGTCTTTTTTTATACGATAGGAAATGAAATTTCCTATCGTATAAAAAAGAGCCGTTTGGGAAAGACTCCCGACGGCTCCTTTGGGCGAAAACAGGCCCGCGTCCTGTCCGCGGCAGAAAAACCGGACAGAAAAAAAGCCGCAGCATAAAAGTCGATTGCTGCGGCAAAACTGCGAAAACGGGATGAAACCATCCTGTTTTAATGTATCGCGCTACCGGAGGCAATCTGAATATGATCATAATCGGCAGAATCCATTTTCATTCCAAACGCAGCGAACAATAACATAACAGTACCTCCTTTCCTTAATTTTTGTTTTTTTGTGTCCTGCTTCGTATATCCTTACCCTATCATCCGGGATAACAGCTGTCAATCCCCTAATTGAAATTTTTCAGAAAGCAAGAATCCCCAGATGCTCCAGCAGGATTTTAAGGCCAAGTAAAACGAGCACCAGGCCGCCGAAAAATTCCGCCCTGGAACGCCAGCGGCTGCCGAAGACGTTGCCGACTTTTAAGCCGGCAGCAGAGAGCAGGAAGGTGATGACGCCGATGAAGCTGACGGCGGGAACGATGGAAACTTTCAGAAAAGCGAAGGTGATTCCAACGGCCAGGGCGTCGATGCTGGTGGCCACGGCCAGGGGGAACATGGCGCGGACGCAGAAGGAACCGTCGCAGCACTCGTCAAAAGAAAAGGACTCCCGGATCATGTTCCCGCCGATGACGGCCAGCAGGACAAAGGCGATCCAGTGGTCGATGCTGGTGATGAGGGACGAAAAGGAAACGCCCAGGAAGTATCCGATCAGGGGCATCATGGCCTGGAACCCGCCGAACCACAGCCCTGTGACAAGGGACTGGCGGAAGGTGGTTTTTTGCACGGACAGCCCCTTGCAGACGGAAACGGCAAAAGCGTCCATGGACAGGCCGCAGGCAATGAGGAACAGTTCGAAAAGGCTCATGGCAAAACTCCTTTATGTATAATCCTTATCAATATTTATGACGGCATAGTATTCCGGATTCTTTTTGCGGATCTGGGTTTCGATCCGGGATTTAAGCTGTGCGTCGTCAATGGAAAAATGATACGGCACCAGCACGTCGAAAATCAGGTTGGTGTGGGTCGGCCCCCGGACGATCCTGAAATCGTGCATGGTGATCTTTGGATCGATTTCGGTCAGGATCTTTTGCACGGCCTGCTTTTGCTTCTTTGTTTCCGCATCGTCGTTTTCAATGGGATCCATGTGGATGACGGCGCTGCAGCGCAGCTGTGTCTGCAGTTTGCGCTCAATATTGTCGATGGTGTCGTGCAGACGCAGGATATCGCCCTTGGCAGAGACCTCCGCATGAAGGGAAATCATCACCCGGCCCGGGCCGTAATTGTGAACGATCAGGTCATGCATCCCCAAAACGTCAGGACTGGACATGACAATGGAACGGATCTGGTCTACGAACTCTTTTTCCGGAGGCTGCCCTAAAAGGGGATTGATGGTGTCCCTTGCGGCCCCGATCCCGGCCCGCAGGATAAATAGCCCCACCAGCACGCCGCACCAGCCGTCTATGGGAAGGCCGGTGAAATGGTCGATCAGGGTGGACAAAAGGACGGCGAAGGTGGCCGCAGAATCGCTCAAAGAATCGGTGGCCGTGGCCTTCATGGCTGCGCTGTCAATGGCGGCGGCAATTTTGCGGTTGTACAGATACATATAAAATTTAACCAGGATGGACGCCGCCAGAATCCCGATAATCACAGGGGAAAAATTAAGTTCCTGGGGATGGAGGATCTTGGAAACGGAACTTTTGATCAGTTCTGCGGCCATAAGGAGGATAATGCCGGAGACGATGAGCCCGGCCAGATATTCGATCCGGCCGTGGCCGAAAGGATGGTCCGGGTCCGGTTCCTGCCCGCTCATGCGAAACCCGATCAGGGTGATAATGGAAGAGCCGGCGTCGGACAGATTGTTGAAAGCATCCGCCATAATGGAAATGGAGTGGCTCAAAAGGCCGGCGGCAGCTTTCCCGGCAAATAAAAACAGGTTAAAGACGATGCCGGCCGCCCCGCAAAGGGTGCCGTATGCCTGGCGGACGGCGGGATTTTTGACGTCCTGTGCGTCCGGGATCAGCAGGCGTGAAAGAAAAGTAATCATAAAAATGAACCTCGCTTCAGGGTTTCCTTTGATTGTAGCATGTTTTTCCAAAAAAGCAACTGAAAAAGTGAGTGCCTTTGCCTTGCGCCTGAAGGGAAAAACGTGTATAATTTCCCATGGACAATCACAGGAGGCCCTTCCTGACCGGCAGGGCACAAAAGACACAATAAATAAGTAGAGATGCTGGATAAAGGAGATGGATTTATTATGAGGAAAAAACCCGTTGTATTGATGATCCTGGACGGATACGGACTCAATGAGAGAAAAGACCACAATGCGGTGGCAGAAGCCAATACGCCGGTAATGGACTCCCTGATGAAGGACTGCCCCTTTGTGAAGGGCAATGCCAGCGGCATGGCGGTAGGCCTGCCGGAGGGCCAGATGGGCAACTCCGAGGTGGGGCATTTGAACATGGGCGCCGGCCGGATCGTATATCAGGAGCTTACCCGGATTACAAAAGAGATCCAGGACGGGACATTCTTTGAAAATCCCGCCCTGCTGGATGCGGTGAACAACTGCAAGAAGAACAACTCTTCCCTGCACCTGTACGGACTGGTTTCCGACGGCGGCGTGCACAGCCACAACACCCACATTTACGGCCTGCTGGAGCTGGCAAAGAGAAACGGCCTGGAAAAGGTATACGTACACTGCTTCCTGGACGGCCGGGATACCCCTCCGGCCAGCGGCAAGGATTATGTGGAACAGCTGGAAGAAAAGATGAAAGAGATCGGCACAGGCAAGGTGGCGTCCGTGATGGGCCGTTACTATGCCATGGACCGGGACAACAACTACGACAGGGTGGAGTACGCTTACAAGGCCCTGACCAAAGGCGAGGGACTGACTGCCGAAAGCGCTTCGGCCGGCATCCAGGCTTCCTACGACAGACAGGAGACGGACGAATTTGTAAAGCCTACCGTTATATTGGAAAACGGCGCGCCCGTTGCCACCATCCAGGACGGCGACTCCATTATTTTCTTCAACTTCCGGCCTGACCGCGCAAGGGAAATTACCCGCGCGTTCTGCAACGACGAGTTTACCGGCTTTGAACGGGAAAAGAAGCTGGATGTAGTCTATGTATGCTTTACCGAATATGACCCCACCATTCCCAATAAAGAAGTGGCGTTCCACAAAGTGGAAGTGACCAATACCTTCGGTGAATGGCTGGCTGCCAACGGACTGAAGCAGGCCCGCATTGCGGAAACGGAAAAATATGCACATGTTACCTTCTTCTTTAACGGCGGCGTGGAAGAGCCCAACGAAGGGGAAGACAGGATCCTGGTCAACTCCCCCAAGGATGTGCCCACCTATGACTTAAAGCCCCAGATGAGCGCTTATGAAGTGTGCGACAGACTGGTGGAATCCATTGAATCCGGCAAATACGACGTGATTATCATCAACTTCGCCAACCCCGATATGGTGGGCCACACCGGCGTGGAAAGCGCTGCGGTCAAAGCGGTGGAAGCAGTGGACGAATGCGTGGGCAGGGCAGTGAAGGCCATTCGCGATGTGGACGGCGTGATGTTCATCTGCGCGGACCACGGCAATGCGGAACAGCTGGTGGATTATGAAACCGGCGCTCCCTTTACGGCACATACCACCAACCCGGTTCCCTTTATCCTGGTCAACTATGATGAGGGCTGGGGCTTAAGGGAAGGCGGCTGCCTGGCGGATATCGTCCCCACCCTGATCCAGATCATGGGGATGCAGCAGCCCAAGGAGATGACCGGAAAATCCCTGCTGATTCAAAAATAAACCGAAGCCATACGGAAAATGACAGGAAACTGCGGAAACTGCTTGACAGGGTCCGCAGTTTCTTTTATATTAAGTGTATGAATACAAATAGTACACCTAGTACGATCCATACACGGTGTATTTCCAAAAGGAAAGGAGCAAAGCGGTGATCATACTGGACTATCGGGACACCAGGCCCCTGTATGAGCAGATCGTGGATAAGTTCCAGACGCTCATTTTAAAAGGGGTACTGGAGCCAAACAGCAGGATGCCGTCGGTGCGCAGCCTGGCGGTGGAGCTGTCCATCAACCCCAATACCATCCAGCGCGCCTACAGCGAGCTGGAGCGCACCGGATTTATCTATACGGTGAAGGGCCGGGGAAACTTTGTGGCTTATGACGAAGGGCTCAAGGAAGTGCGGCGTCAGGAGATTTTTCAGAAGCTGGACAGCCTGGTGCGGGAGGCAAAGGAGCTGGGCATGACCGCACAGGAGCTTTGCGGCAGGATACAGGAGGGAGAAAAGCATGATTGAGTTAAAGGGGCTGAGTAAGTCCTTCGGACAGATCGAAGCGGTGAAGGATGTGGACGTGACGATCCGGGAGAACGGGGTATTCGGGCTGATCGGCACCAACGGGGCCGGGAAAAGCACGGTGCTTCGGCTGATGGCGGGCGTTTTAAAGCCGGACGCCGGGCTTGCGCTGGTGGACAATATGCCGGTTTATGACAATGTGGACGCCAAGGGAAAGATTTTTTTCATTGCGGACGAGCCCTACTTTTTTCCCAATGCGGCGCCAAGGGATATGGAACGCTATTACAGCAGCGTCTACCGGGGCTTTGACCGGGAACGTTTTTACCTGTACCTGGTGAAGTTTGGCCTGGACGGCAGGCGCCGGATCCGCACCTTTTCCAAGGGCATGAAAAAACAGCTGGCCATTATCGCAGGGCTGTGCGCCGGCACAAAATATCTTTACTGTGACGAGACCTTTGACGGACTGGATCCGGTGATGCGCCAGGCGGTCAAAGGCGTGTTCGCAAAAGAAATGCAGGAGCGGGATTTTACGCCGATTATCGCTTCCCATAACTTAAGGGAGCTGGAGGATATCTGCGACCATGTGGGACTTTTGCACCAGGGAGGCGTCCTTTTGTCAAAAGACTTGGAGGAAATGAAGTGCAACATCCAGAAAGTGCAGTGCGTATTCTCTTCCAAGGAAGAAGAAAAGCGGCTGCTTTCGTCTCTGGTAATTGTCAGATGCGACAGGAGGGGATCCCTTCTGACGCTGACGCTGCGGGGGACAAGGGAGGAGACGATCGCCGCTTTCGCGGCGGCGGACTGCCTTTTCTGTGAAGTACTCCCCCTGTCTTTGGAGGAAATTTTCATCAGCGAGACGGAGGTAAAAGGATATGACGTCAAAAAACTTATACTGGGCTAAATGGATGGAAAATGTCCGCAGGCGGGGATGGACCTTCGCCCTTTGCTTTGTGGGGCTGTTTTTGCAGATGCCTGCGGTTGCCTGGATCGGTCTGTCCAGTGAGAAAAGCTATCTGGATTCCCTGATTGCCCAGGGGGCGGACAGCGTGCTCATTAACGACAGCAGGCTGCGGATGCAGTCCATTGCGGCGACGGCCGCGGGATTTAACGACTGGTATCCCGTGGTGGCGGGGCTGATAGCCGTTTTGCTGGCGGTCCATGGATTTTCCTTTCTTTACAGCAGGAAAAAAACGGATCTGTATTTCAGCGTGCCCGTATCCGCGCCCAAACGGTATGTCCTGATCTGGGGAAACGGCATTTTTTCCTTCGCGGCCTGCTATCTGGTCAACCTGATCCTGTGCCAGACGGGCGCCGTTTTGTTCGGGGCCATGACGCCGGAGGGGATGGCGCAGTCCCTGGTGGCCTTTTTGGTCAATCTGCTGGCCTTTGCGGCCATGTACCAGCTGGCGCTGGTGGCGGTGATGCTGACGGGGAACGTCCTGTGCGCCCTGCTGGGATGCGCAGTGCTCTTTTTCTACGAAGGGGCGGTCCGGCTGCTTTTATCGGGACTGAAGTCGGTTTTCTTTTTTAGCTACTGCAGCGCGGACCAGAGGCGTCTGATGGGGCTGCCCTGGATTACCCCTCTTATTGGTTTCAAGGATTTTTGCGGCAGTATTGTCTATAACGGGGCCTCCATAAACAGCGCTTCGCCGGACAGCCCCTGGTGCGCCATGCTTTTGGAAGAAGTCCTTTTGCTGGTCCTGGCTTCGGTCCTGTTTGGAGCGCTGGCCTATTTTCTGTACCGCAGAAGGAAAACGGAAAGCTATCACCAGACGCTGGCCTTTTCCTGGATGAAGCCGGTACTGGAATTTTTGCTGGTGGTGCCCTTTTCCGTGGCCTGCGGCCTGCTCACAGGGCGGATGGCACAAGACTTCAATCTGTTTTTGTTCGGAGGCGCCCTGTTTGGCGTCCTGCTTGGACACAGCGTGATCCGGCTTGTCTATGAGCGGGACTTAAAGGCGGTGCTTCAGGGCAGGATCATGGCCCTTTGCTGTTTTGGGGCGGCCGTGCTTTCCCTGTGCGTTTTCCGCTTTGACCTGGCCGGGTTTGACAGCTGGATTCCCAAAAGGGAAAAGATCGAAAGCGTGGCTTTTTCCATGGAACATGAAAGGGGCAGCTTCGGATGGAACCAGCTGTCTTCAGACAGCGTGTCAGGCGGGGAAATGCTGGACCGGATGGAGTGCACCGACCCGGATACCATCGACGCTTTGCTGTCCGTAATTTCCGTCTGGCAGGAGCAGCAAAAAAGGGAAGAGTCCGACGAGACGGCGGGAGAGGACTGGAAGGACCGGAATATCTGGGTGGTCCGCTACCGGCTCACCGACGGCCGCACAGCCTTTAGAAGGTTTTATGTGAGCCGGGAAAAGACGCCCGGGCAGCTGGATATACTGATGCGGGATCCGGCCTATCAGGACTGCCGTTACCAGATTTATGAACAAGCCATGCAGGACTGCATCGGCGAGATGGAGGTTTCCTATACCGACGGCGCAAGGGAGTATTTTTATACCATGGATAAAGAAGCGCTTCTGGAAGCGCTGCGGGAAGACTTCAGAAGCTACGGCTCCGACCTGATTGCTTCCCAGCTTCCCTGCGGGGCGCTGCGGCTGGAACTGCCCGCCGGAAAGCAGCAGGACGGGACCTATGACCTTGTCTGGGAATACCCGGTTTACCAGACCTTTGAAAAGACCAGGAGCCTGCTTGCAAAGAATGACATCGATGCCGCCGTGACGCAAAAACAGCCCTTCCTTTCGGCAAATGAGGTAGAAAAGATCACGGTGCTGTATTATCACTATAACGACGGTGTTTATGAAGATCCCAAGGACGATCTTTTCTTTGAGCAGGAGGCGTCGGCCGTTTTGGTGCCGGAACAGCAGATCACCTGTGTCTTTACGGAAAAAGACGAGGTGGAGAAGCTTTTAGAGGCCCTCTATCCGGGGGAACTGATCAGCGTGGCGGCAGAGGCCGTGGCGGATCCCGGCGTGGATTACCGTTTTGACGTCCGCATCAGTCTGACGCCGGAGGCGCTTAAGGACGGATACCGGGAGGGCGACGTCTACCTGATCCGGGACAGGGAACCGGATTTTTTGGAAAAAGCCGTGCGGGAAGCGGCGGTTTTCGGATAAGAGTTTCAATCCTGCATATACTGAACCCATATCAATGAAAGAAGGAGAGGATATGCAGGATGAATGTGAAATTGCCGATCAGAGAAGTGCGCGCGAGGGAAATTCTGGATTCCAGGGGAAATCCCACCCTGGAAGCGGAAGTGGTGGTGGAAAATTCCGTCACCCATGAACTGGCCTGCGGGAGGGCCAGCGTCCCTTCCGGGGCCTCCACCGGACAGTTTGAAGCGGTGGAGCTTCGGGACGGGGAAGTGAGATATTTCGGCCTGGGCGTGCGCAGGGCGGTGGAAAATGTGAACGCGAAGCTGAGGGACGCCCTGCTCTCCCAGGACGCCTCCTGCCAGCGTAAAATCGATGAACGGATTCTGGACTGCGACGGGACGCAGAATAAGGAAAACCTGGGGGCTAACGCCTGTCTGGGCGCATCCATGGCGACGGCGCGGGCTGCCGCAGAGGCCCTTCATCTGCCCCTGTACCAGTATCTGGGCGGGATCCACACGGTCTGTCTTCCGGTGCCCATGATGAACATTTTAAACGGTGGAAAACACGCGGATAACACGGTGGATCTGCAGGAATTCATGATCGCCCCCGCGCAGGCGGAGAGCTTTGCGGAAGGGCTGCGGGTGTGCGCGGAGATCTATCACAATTTAAAGGGGCTGTGCAGGGAGAAAGGGCTCTCCACCGGAGTGGGGGATGAAGGAGGCTTCGCACCGGATCTGCCGGATGCCAGGAGCGTTCTTTCCCTGATCGTGGAAGCGGTGGAAAAGAGCGGGTATACGCCGGGACACGATGTGAAAATCGCCATCGATGCTGCGGCCAGCGAACTATACGATAAAAAGGCAGGATGTTATTATTTTCCCGGGGAAAGCAAAATGAAAGGCCAACAGGTGTTCAGGAATACGGAGGATATGATCGCTTACTATGAAAAACTGGCCGGGGAATTTCCCCTGTTCTCCCTGGAAGACGGATTGGACGAAGAGGATTGGGACGGCTGGCAGCAGCTGACGGCCAGGCTGGGGAAAAAGCTTCAGCTGGTGGGGGACGACCTGTTCGTCACCAACGTCAAGCGCCTGGCGGCCGGCATCGAAAAAGGGGCGGGCAACGCGATCCTGGTCAAGGTGAACCAGATCGGCACCCTGTCGGAAGCCTTCGCAGCGGTGCGGCTGGCGAAGGAAAACGGCTTTAGAACCGTCATTTCCCATCGTTCCGGAGAGACGGAGGATGCCATCATCGCGGATATCGCGGTGGCCGTAAACGCGGGGCAGATCAAGACGGGGGCGCCCTGTCGGATGGACAGGGTGGCCAAATACAACCGGCTTTTGCGGATCGAAGAGGAGCTGGGCCCCTTCCGGAGGATCCGGTGAAAAGAAAAAATTGTAAACGGACGTTGTATCCTGTATACTGACGGAAGGAAGGCGGCAAACCATCGGCCGAAGCGGGTGCGCCTTCGAAAGATTCCGTTTTGGCCGGGAAGGAGAACAGGATGAAATTTCGGGACATGCCCTATGAAAGAGTGGACTATGACAGGGCGGAGGAGGAAATCCTGAGATTGACCAAAAAGGTCAAAGATGCGGAGAATCCGGAGGAGCTCTGGGCGGTTCATCAGGAGTATTATCGGGTCTACAAAGGCGTGGCGGATGCCATGACCATCGCCCATATCCGTCATGATGCGGATGTGACGGACGAATTTTACAACGGGGAACAGGATTACTACGATGAGATCGGGCCGAAGCTGTCCAATCTGCTGACCGGATACCAGAGGGCGATTTTCGAATCTCCCTGTCGCCCTTTTCTGGAGGAAAAGATCGGCAAGGTGGCCTTTGTATCCATCGAGAACGCCATGAAGAGCGTGGATGAGAGCATTATCGGGCTGATGCAGGAGGAAAACGCCCTGACGACGGAATACAACAAGCTGATCGCTTCCGCACAGATTCCCTTTGACGGACAGGTGCTCAATCTGTCCCTGATGCGCCCTTACCTGACGGCATCGGACCGGCCGGTGAGAAGGGCGGCGTGGAAGGCTTACAGCGAGTACTTTTTGACCGTGGCGGAAAAGCTGGACGGGATCTACGACAGGCTGGTGAAGAACAGAACCGCCCAGGCGAAGGCGCTGGGATATGAGAACTATATCCAGCTGGGCTATTATCGGATGAACCGCAACAGCTATGGCAGGAAGGACGTGGAGAACTTCCGGCGTCAGGTGAAGGAAGTGTTCGTGCCTTTTGCGGAGGAAGTGCATGAAAAGCGCAGAAAGCGCCTGGGGCTTTCGAAGCTGTCCTACATCGACAATGAGGTCTATTTCCCCGACGGGAATCCGGCTCCTGTGGGCACGCCGGAAGAGATCTTAAAGACCGGTCAGCATATGTACGGCGAACTGTCCGAAGAGACGAAGGAATTCTTCGATTTCATGATGGAAAATGAACTGTTCGACGTGTTTGGACGAAAGACGAAAAAGCAGGGCGGTTATATGACCTATCTGTATAATTATGGGTCTCCCTTCATCTTCGCCAATTTTAACGGGACTTCCGGGGACGTGGACGTGATCACCCATGAGTGCGG
>CALWGP010000016.1 GCA_944380095.1 uncultured Lachnospiraceae bacterium
ATGAAAATGCTCTAAGTGACTGCTTCACTAGCCATGGCAAAAAACCATGATTAAAAAGTCACTTAGAGCATATATCTCCTTTCATTGGGAAATTTCCCGCAAATCCGTCTTACTTCTTTTTTCTTTTTTTCACAACCGTTATCCCGATAACGGCAATTCCAACCGCAAGTCCTGCCCCGACGCCGGCCGCAGCCGCCAGCATCGTGTTTTCCTCATTTCCGGAAAGCACCTTTACAACGGCGGTCGCTTCTAAATCCGTACCGTAAATTTGTCCCGTTACCCGGAATTTTCCTTTGGCGCCATACTGCTCTTCGTCGATTTCCGGCCACGATACCAGCGCTTTTAGTTCTTTCCCGTCTTTTTCCATGGTCACGGTTTTGGGAAGTTTTGGCTTTTCCCCAATCCCGGTTTTTACGGTAATGTCCGTTTCTTCTGTTTTGACAATGTCAGGGTCCCCGATTGCCACGGGAACGCCCATGTCAAGGCGAAGGCCGTTCTTCATGTAGGTATAGTCGATGATTGCCGACGCGCTAAACGAGGAAGGCTGGACCCCTTCTACCACCGTCGTATCTTCATATACGCGGATGACCTCTCCGAATTCCGTGTTTTTAACCGCATTGCAAAGAACCGCATCCACATATTCGATCCATTTTCCTTCCAACTCCGGATACTGTTTTTCCCGCTCCAGAAGGCCGTAGGCCGTGTAGCATCCGTCCCCGTATTTATAAGACTCGAATCCAAGCAGGGGCTCGTCTTCCTTTCCGTCCGTATACGCAAGATAACTGTGCACCAGTTTGTCCGTTAAATCTTTCGGGAAATCTTCCACCGTCATTGCTTCATATACGTATGTCAGCGCATCCCTGCTTTGGGAATCGTGGGACGATCCGGGCCAGCTGTGTTCCAGCGTCCCGTCTTCATTGAGAAAGCAGAACGCGTTGATCCTGTTTTCCAGGGAATCCGGCTGGCTTGGATCATACTCGTCAAAAAACCAGGCCCTGGAATTTTCCGCCATTTCCGCCTTCTTTTGTTCATAAATCCCGATATCTTCTTCTTTTCCAAGTGTCTCGGCAATCTTGATTGCGTAATTCACATCACTGTACCACTGGGTCACAAAAGAAATATCTTTTTCATTCGGATAATCGTTGTCTCCATGAATCCATCTCGGATTTTCCGCCCTCCAAAGCAGGTAATTTTGAAGATGGGGATAGAGCCTGCCCAATTCCTCTTTTAACTCGGCTTCCTTTTCCGGATAGTTTTCAAGCATGTTTAAATAGCAGACCCAGGTTGTATGCGCTTTCTGGGACGGCAGGCATTCCCCGTCCAAAATGCCGTTTTCGTCAATGTTATAAATAAATCCCCTCATTGCGTCCCAGGCAATTTCCGGTTCTATATAGGACAGCTGCTGGATATCATACATGGATTCCCAGGAACAGCTGTTGGGAGCCGAAGCCGCGCCGGAATTCCATGCGGAAGCCATCCCTAAGGTTACCTGGTAATAGTCATATCCTTTTTCGGGGGTCGGTTCCACGATATTCTGCAGGCGGAATGTCCATGCGGCATAAAATGCCCTTCTGTGCGCTTCTTCGGTAATCGCTTCATTTTTCCCGTTTCCCTCTACCCCGAAATTTTGCGGGGCCGGAACCTTGGCCAATTCTCCATCCCAGAACTGTTTGGTCTGTGCCAAAACGCCGGTTAAGTTTGTTCCCTCCGCCAGCGTTTCGTCTGCCAGCTCCAGGACGCTGTCCGCGCTGTTTCCTTCCACATTCTTGGGAAGCATGGTCAGGGAAAAGGCCACTTTCGCGCTGTCTGCGTCAAAAGTTATCTCAACGGACCATTTATCCTCCGAAACCTGCGGTTCGTACTGTCCTGTCACTTCCCCGGCCTCGTTCAGTTTCAGAATTTTGCACGCAAGCCAATAGTCCCCCTGTTCCACCAGGATATCGTTTCCTTTTTTCGACATTCCCCTGCCGGCCGCTTTCATCTGAAGTTTGGCGTCGGCCGCATCCGACACTTCAATCATACGGATAAAGGTATCTTTGTCCGCGAAAAATTCGTCCATATGAAGGGTTCCTTCTTCATATACGGCGTCCGCGGTCAGTTTGTACGGATACCATGCCGTTTCAAGTTCCTCGTACTCCCCTGCCTCGCCGGTTTTGGGGCCCATCAAAATCTGATGTATCGAATTGATCGACCGGAATCCATTGACGGCCATGGCAATATTAAGGCTCATTTTCCCGTCATATTTGGCGATCATGGGAGTCCCGTAGTTCATTACCATCCGGCTTTCCGGATACCCCAGCCATCTCCATTGGGACTTTTCCTCGTTCCTGACGGAATCGCTGTCAAACCCGGGATTCCCCTCCATGTTTACGCTTCCGATTACATCCGCTTTTTCCCCGGCAGCCGATACCTCCTGCGGCGCGGTCAGGCACGATAGGCCTATCATTGCCAGACTTAAATATCCACATAAAACGCTTTTTAATTTCATGCTAACCCTCCCTGTTGTTTCGCCCGGTTGCGTTTTGGTTTCCCTGGCATCATCTTATCATCTGCCTTCTTTTTTGGCAACGATTTTGAACATTTTATGAATATTTTTGATATTTTAATGATGCTTTTTGGCTTTCTGTGAATATTTCCGCTCACCCTGGGATAAAAAAAGGGCCAAAAGCCTTCCAATCAGCTTTCAGCCCAATCATTTTCAAAACAGTAGGCCCTGCGTCAGTCCCCGTAGCCGTTGGGGTTTTGAGACTGCCATCTCCAGGAATCCTCGCACATCTCCCGGATGCCGTACTGCGCTTTCCAGCCCAGCTCCCGCTCCGCCTTGCCGGCGTCGGAATAGCAGGTGGCGATATCGCCGGGGCGGCGGGGTTTGATCACATAGGGGATCTTCACGCCGGTAGCCGCTTCAAAATTCTTCACAATATCCAGCACGCTGTAGCCCTTCCCTGTGCCCAGGTTGTAGATGCTTAAGCCGGAGTTGTCCTCGATCTTCTTAAGCGCCTTCACATGTCCCTTCGCCAGGTCCACCACATGGATATAATCCCGGACGCCTGTGCCGTCCGGCGTATCGTAATCGTTGCCGAATACGCCCAGTTCCTTTAACTTGCCCACGGCCACCTGGGTCACGTAAGGCATCAGGTTGTTGGGGATGCCGTTGGGATTTTCCCCGATGAGGCCGCTTTTGTGGGCGCCGATGGGATTAAAGTAGCGCAGCAGCACCACGTTCCACTCCGGATCCGCCTTCTGGATATCCGTCAGGATCTGCTCCAGCATGGATTTGGTCCACCCGTAGGGATTGGTGCACTGGCCCTTGGGGCACTCTTCCGTAATGGGAATCTGGGCGGGATCGCCGTACACCGTAGCCGAGGAAGAAAAGATGATGTTCTTTACGCCGTGTTTTCTCATCACGTCCACCAGCGTAAGCGTCCCCGCGATGTTGTTCTCGTAGTATTCCCAGGGTTTTGCCACGGATTCCCCCACTGCCTTAAGCCCCGCAAAGTGGATGCAGGAATCGATCTTTTCTTTCTCAAAGACCGCGTTTAAGCCTTCCCGGTCCAGGATATCCACTTCGTAAAAAGGAACCGCTTTCCCGGTAATCTTTTCCACGCGCTCCAAAGATTTCCTGCTGGAATTGCTCAGATTGTCCACCACAACCACATCGTATCCCGCATCCTGCAGTTCCACTACGGTATGGCTGCCGATATATCCGGCGCCGCCGGTTACTAAAATCGCCATTTTTACCTCCGTTTCCGAAGCGTTTTCCACCAAAGAATCTGCGCCGGCTTCCTATCCGGCGCTTCGGCCACAGGATCTGTGACGCTTCGGCACAAATCTGCCTTTTTGCCGTTTACCACAGAACATCCGGATAAACGCCGGCTTCTTTGAGCTTGCGGATGGATTCCATCACAAAGGGCTTGTCCTCCTTGTAGGTGACGCCGAACCACTTGTCTGCGGAATGCAGCACTTCCACCGTAGCCTTGCCTGCCTTGAGCAGGCGGTCCACTTCGATGGGAAGGTAGCATTCGGATTTCAGCGGATTTTTCTCCACTTCTTCTGCAAAGAACCGATCCAGCGCTCCTTTAAGCTCGTTTAAAATGCCGGGGGAGAAGGCCCACATGTTCATGGAAACGGGAGTATCCAAAGCCAGGGGCACCCAGGTCTTGCCGTCGTCTTCGCTGTAAGCCGCGCCGTCTGCGGTCCGCACGATCTTTGTGCGCTCCGCGATCTGCTGCAGATACCCGGATTCATCCGTAACGCAGACACCGCGGGCCACGGAACCGTTGTCCGTCAGGGTATTGCCCAGCTGATAGCCCACCATGGCCCAGCGATACTTCTCGTCGTCCGTATGGGTGGTCAGGAAACGGTACAGCTCCTCAAAAGCGCTGCGTCCGTAATAGTCGTCCGCGTTGATCACGGCAAAAGGCCTGTCGATCACGTCCTTACAGCAAAGAATCGCGTGGGCGGTCCCCCAGGGCTTCACCCTGCCTTCCGGAATCCGAAATCCCGCCGGTACCTTTCCCAGTTCCTGGAAAACGTACTCCACTTCCACATGTCTGCTTACCGCATCCCCGATGCACTCCCGGAAATCTTTCTCGTTTTCCTTCTTGATGATGAAAACGACCTTTCCGAATCCAGCCCTGACCGCGTCGTAAATGGAAAAGTCAATGATCTTGTGCCCTTTATCGTCCACAGGATCGATCTGCTTAAGTCCGCCGTAACGGCTTCCCATCCCCGCTGCCAGAATTACCAATACCGGTTTTTCCATAATGTTCCCTCCTATTTTAACCGGAACGCCATGTCTTCACAATCCCGCCATGTTGGCAGGACCTGTCGAAATGTTAACTGGCTTCCCTTTTTTGGAACCGGGCGCCCCCCAAAAACGTCGTGCCGGAAATGTTGCCCTGCGCCGCAGCCCCTCCTGATTCCTGATTATACACGCAAATCCGTGGAACGTAAACCATAACCGGGATAAAAGGGCGCGCCTTTTTGCCCTATTTCAAAAACAGGCCCATCTGGATTTCATCCCGGTATGTGCCGTCCGGCAGGCGAAAGGCACACCGCAGGACGCCCCATCGTTCAAATCCCAGCGTCTCATACAGCCGGATGGCCCTTTCGTTATCCGAATAAACGCCCAGCTCCATCTGGGTATACCCCATTGCCGGGGCGCTGCCGATGGCTTCCTGCATAAGGAGGCGTCCCAGCCCCATTCCCCAGTATTCTTTGCGCACCGCAATCCCCACGCTGACCCTGTGCCGGGTTTTCTGCCGGGGCGCGATCGGGCTTAATCCCACGTTCCCCGCCAGCTTGCCGTCCACCACAGCGTTGATCATCAAAGACAGCGGATCTTCCAGGGCGGACTTAAGATATTTTTCTTCCGCCTCTACGGTCATAGTCACTTCCTCCGGCAGCCGGAGCATGAAGTGGGTTTCTGCCGCCGTCTGTTTCAAATAGTCCATCATCTTTTGCGCATCCTTTGGCCCGGGGCTTTGCAGTACGCAGTTCTTCCCGTTTGCCAGTATGATTTCCTTTTTCAAAAACTCCATCTTCTCCTCCTGACCGGGGTCTTCCCCCATGCCGGGGCGTTCTTTGCCCCGGCCGCACTGCGCCTACAGTTCCACCGGCCGGCCTGCAACAGGCTTTGCCGCCCGGATATCCGGATAACGCTCCTGCATCAGTTTTTTAAACGGCCTGGTATCCACACTCCGGGAAACGGGCGGGAAGGCGTCGTCAAAATGATCCAGCAGGATGCGCTTTGGCCGGAGCCGTTCCACGATCCGTGCCGCCTGCCCTGCCGGATCCGGGCATCCCTGAAACGGCAGGATCAGCAGATCCGCCCCTTTTGGGTAGTCTGCTTCCGGCGCAAGGCCCATGCTGCCCAGCAAAAGAACGGTTTTGCCCTCCGCTTCCATTTCATAGACCAGCGTCTGGCCGCCTTCCGGGAAGCGGCGGTTCAGCCAGGCCAAAGCCAGGGCGTTTCCGGCATAGCGGACCATCCTGGGCGAAAGCAGGGTTTTTAACGCAGTCCTGCCCGGACGGGCATGGCGGCCCGGATGGACTTTGACGGACACCCTGCCGATGCGGATACAGTCCCCGGGGGAGACTTTCACTACCTGTCCCGCATCCTGCAGCATCCCGTCCAGGGTGTCCGCCGCCACGCTGCCGCAGTAAACGGTGGCGTCGCTGCAGGCTTCCCCGTCCTCGTCTTCCAGAAGTTCCGGAATTTCCATCAGATGGTCCAGATGTCCGTGGGTGATAAAAATCACTTCGTCTTCCAAAAAATCGTCCAGACAGTTGGGGTTTTCCCCTCCCACAAGCTGTACAAACGGATCGAACAACAGGCGTTCCCCGGCCGCTTCGATCCGGATTGCGGCCGTGCCCAGCCATGTGATCTTCATTCTTTCCTCCCTGTCGGGGCATTTTGCCCCGCTTAGCCTGAAATCATCTCTTCCATCGAAACCGTCCGGTGCTCCAGACGGGATTTTTCCGCCGCAAAACACATCAGGTGGCTCTGCAGGGAAGCCGCCGCAGAGGTCAGGTTATCCCCCCGGCCGTTGACCAGGCGCAGGAAATTCTCCACGATGCCGAAATCCCCGCCGCCGTGGCCGAAACCGTCCGCCGCCGTCTCCTTAGGCGAAACGCTGCGTTCTTCTTCCCCGAAGCGGTGCAGCCGGATTTCTTCCTTTGTCATGTCCGCCATAATCTGCCCGCGGGTGCCCATGATCTTGATCTGTCTGGTAAAATCCGCGGTAAAGGCGGTCATGGTAAAGGACGCGGTAACCCCGCCTTCATATTCCATGTTCACCACCTGGTGGTCTACCACGTTATTGTCACAGGCATAGACGCACCTTCCGTAAGGCCCTTCCCGGAGCGCTTTTGCAATTCCCTCCGGCGTCAGATCCACCGTCAGCACATCCACCGGCCATCCGGTCTTGCCGGTGAGGTAGACCTTCGGCGCATAGTAAGGACAGTCCCCACTGTGCGGGCAGCCATCCATGCAGTTGTCCGGCGCGCCGGCCGGACGGTGGGCCGCCGTGAAGTGATTTAAGCTGCCGAAGCTGGAAACATACAGGCAGGGCCTGTCAATGAGCCAGGAGATGATGTCCAGGTCATGGCAGCTTTTTTGCAGGATCATGGGGCTGGATTGGTCGGAATTCCTCCAGTTTCCCCGCACGAAGCTGTGGGCCTGGTGCCAGTACCCCACGTTTTCGATCTGATCCACCGTCTGCACCTGGCCGATCTCGCCGTCGTCGATCAGACGCTTTAACGTCCGGTAAAAGGACGTATAGCGCAGCACATGACAGACCGTCAGCGCCTTGCCCGACTCTTTTGCCGCCCGGCAGATGGCCAGGCATTCCTCCCGGCGGTTGCTCATGGGTTTTTCTAACAGCACATGATAGCCCATCTGCAGCGCCTTTAAGGCCGGTGCGGTGTGCATGTCGTCCATGGTGCACACGAAAACCGCGTCCGCCATTTTGGGCCTGTCCAGGATTTCTTCCCAGCTTTCAAAACAGGCGTCCGCCGCAAGGCCGTATCCGTCCGCAAACTGCTTTCTGCGGGCCCCGTCCGGCTCCGCCACCCCTACAATCCGAAGTTCATCGGGCCGTTCCAGGCTGTAGCGCGCATAGGCGTTTCCCCTGGATCCGGCTCCCAGTACGATTGCCGTTACTTTTTCCATATTGTTTTATCCTCCGTTGGAGTCGATTATACAAAATCCCCCCTGGGAATGCAATCTGTTCTCTGGCCACATCCCGGATTTTGTGCTACTATGGGAAACGAAATCAAAACGAAAGAAAGGTCCTCCTGCCATGGCAAAAAAAATCCTCTCCTTTTTTAAAAATGACGCGGTTTTAACCGCGTCCCTCTTCCTGGCCCTGTTTTCCTGTTTCCTGGTGCCCCCTAACTTAGGCTACCTTTGCTATCCGGATTACAATACGCTCATCCTGCTGTTTTGCCTGATGCTGGTCATCGAAGGGCTGAAGCAGGAACAGTTTCTGCAGATGATCGGCAACCGGATCCTGGGCCGGGTTTCCTCCGCCCGGGGAGTGGCGTTCACCCTGGTCTTTCTGTGCTTTTTTTCCAGCATGTTTTTAACCAACGACGTTTCCCTGATCACCTTCGTCCCCTTCGGCATCCTGGTGCTGAACATGGCCGGGCTGGCCTACAGCCTCTGCTATACGGTCACGCTGATGACCATTGCAGCAAACCTGGGCAGTATGTTTACCCCCATGGGGAACCCGCAGAATCTCTATCTGTTTTCCTTATCCGGCCTGTCCATCCCGCAGTTTCTGGCCCTCACGGGGCCTTACGCACTGGCCTCCGGCATCCTTCTGGCCCTCTTTGTGTTCCCGGCCTACCCGGGCGGGAAAATCACACCGCACCTTACGCCGGCCAAAAAAATAAATCGCAAAAACGTCTGCTTTTACCTGGTTTTGTTCCTCTGCAGCCTTGCTGCGGTGGCCGGTTTTCTGCCCCACGTCCTTCTTCTGGCCGTTGTGGCTGCCGCCGTGCTGTTCAAAAACCGGAAGCTGTTTGTTTGCGTGGACTATTCCCTGCTGCTTACCTTTGTTTTCTTTTTCCTTTTCGTGGGCAACGTGCGCCGGATCGAAGGGTTAAGCGGCCTGATCAGTTCCCTCGTGGCGGGCAGGGAACGGCTGCTGGGCGTACTGCTAAGCCAGGTTGTCAGCAATGTGCCCGCCGCCATGCTCCTGTCCGGCTATACGGACCAGGTCAAAGAGCTCATCGTGGGGACCAACTTAGGCGGGCTTGGCACCCTCATCGCTTCCATGGCCAGCCTGATTTCCTACAAGCAGATCGCCGGAGGCTTTGCCCACCTCAAAAAAAGATATCTGGGCATTTTCACCCTGCTTAACCTCGTTTTCCTCCTTATGCTGGGCGGCCTTTCCCTGCTGCTGTAACCCCCGCCTGTCCGGCCGGCGCTTTCGTCTGCGGCAGGGTTTTTGGCGTTTTACAGTTCCAGGATTTTGCGGATGCCCCAGGCTACCCCGTCTTTTTCGTGGGAAAGGGTGACATAATCCGCCGCTTCCCTGCACAGGGCAGTGGCGTTTTCCATGGCGATGCCCACGCCTGCGGCTTTGAGCATTTCGGCGTCGTTGTCCCCGTCCCCGAAGGCGGCTGTCCCTTCCGCCGGAATGTGCAGGCGCTTCGCCAAGTAGGTCATGGCCCTGTGCTTTCCCGCCCGCTCGTCCGCGACCTCGATGAGCCTGGAGTCCGAGGTGGTCACATAGATCCCCCGGCAGGACCGGACGATCTCTTCCGTCACCTTCCGCTTCAGCCCTTCCTGCGCGACCACCACATCCATACAGTCTAAGTCCCGCTCATGGCGCCGCACAAACTCCCCGGCATCCTCAAAGGGCGACCGGGTAGCCCGTATGTACTCGGCAGTCTTCCCTACAGCGCCGTATTTCTCCGGATGCTCCACATAATCTGCAGACGCCCACGCCTTTCCCCGGAGATAAAATTCATGGGCCACAGGCAGCCCCTTGGTCAGCCCCAGTATCTGCTCGGCCGTCTGCAAGCTGAGGGAAAAACGGGCCAGACAGGCGTCCGACGGCAGGTGGTAGATGGCCGTACCGTTGGACGCGATGGCATATTCCAGCCCTTTTAAGGCCAGCACGTCCTCCGGGAACGCCGCCAGGGGCCGTCCGCTGGCAGGCACCACGCAAATCCCTTTCTCCAGCAGTTCTTCCAGTACCCGGCGGGTAGTCTCCGACAGTTTCCCTTCCCGGTTTAATACGGTCTGATCCAAGTCCATGGCAATCAGGCGAATCCCCATACGCTTTCTCTCCTTTTTTTCCGGTTTTTCCTTATCTTCTCCATTATACCGTGCCTTTTCTTTTGTTGTAAATATCCCAAACCGGCCTTCCCGGGGCTTGTTTCACCTTTCCGATTATGCTAGTATAGGGACGGATTATCGACATCATTTACCAAGAAAGAGGGACATCATGGATACTCTGAAAAAATTCATCCGTTACTATGGCCCATACAAGACCGTCTTTTTCCTGGACCTGGTATGCGCCACCCTGATCAGCCTGGCGGATCTGGCCTATCCCCAGATCCTGCGCACCCTGACCGCCACCCTGTTCACCCGGGATTCCGGTACTATTTTAAAAGCCTTGCTTCCCATCGGCGCCGGCCTGTTTGTCATGTACCTGGTTCAGAGCCTTTGCAAATATTATGTGAGCTACCAGGGGCATATGATGGGCGCCAACATGGAACGGGACATGCGCCAGAAGCTGTTTGACCACTATGAAAAGCTTTCCTTTTCCTATTATGACCAAAACAATTCCGGGCAGATGATGAGCAAGCTGGTATCCGACCTGTTCGACATCGCCGAGTTTGCCCACCACGGCCCCGAAAACCTCTTCATCTCCCTGATCAAGGTGGTGGGGTCCTTTACTTTCCTGTTTCTCATCAACTGGCGGCTGGCCATCCCCATGACCGTCCTGGTGGTGTGCATGTTCTTCTTCTCGTTAAGCCAGAACCAGCGGATGCAGGCCACTTTCATGGATAACCGCAAAAAGATCGGGGACGTAAACGCCACCCTGCAGGATACCCTGGCAGGGATCCGTGTGGTCCAGTCCTTTGCCAACGAGGACGTGGAACGGCGGAAATTTTATAAGAGCAACCAGGGGTTCCTTCTTTCCAAGGACGCCAACTATAAGTGTATGGGTACGTTCATGGGCTGGAACCTGTTTTTCCAGGGCATGATGTACCTGGTAACCCTGGTCTTTGGCGGCTATCTTATCGCGAGGGGACAGATGCAGGCGGCGGATCTGGCCATGTACGCCCTCTACATCGGCATTTTCATCAGCCCCATCCAGATTCTGGTGGAACTGACGGAAATGATCCAGAAGGGGCTTTCCGGCTTCAAACGCTATACGGCGGTGATCGAAACCGAGCCGGATATCGAGGATTCCCCCGACGCCGTCCCCCTGGCCGATGTAAAAGGGGAAGTCTCCTATAACAATGTTTCCTTCCACTACAGCGACGACGATACCCCCGTACTGTCCAACGTTTCCTTTACGATCCCCGCAGGCCGTTCCATCGCCCTGGTCGGGCCTTCCGGAAGCGGCAAGACCACCATCTGCTCCCTGCTGCCCCGGTTCTACGACGTCACCGGCGGGCAGGTTACCATCGACGGCAAGGATGTACGCACCTTAACCCTGCAGTCTTTGCGCAGGCAGATCGGCCTGGTGCAGCAGGACGTCTATCTGTTCTGCGGCACGGTGAAAGAAAATATCGCCTACGGCAAGCCCGGCGCTTCCATGGAAGAGATCATCGACGCGGCCAAAAAAGCCAATATCCACGAGTTCATCCAGTCTTTGCCGGACGGCTACGACACCTTCGTGGGCGAACGGGGCACCCGCCTTTCCGGCGGGCAGAAACAGCGGATTTCCATTGCCCGGGTTTTTTTGAAAAACCCGCCGGTGCTCATTCTGGACGAGGCCACCAGCGCCCTGGACAATGAGAGCGAGCGCTGGATCCAGCAGAGTCTGGAAGAGCTGGCCAAAAACCGCACCACCATCACCATCGCCCACCGGCTTTCCACCATCCGCAACGCGGACGAAATCCTGGTGGTGGCCGACAACGGCATCGCCGAGCGGGGCAGTCACGAAGAACTTCTTGCAAAGGGCGGGATTTACGCCCACTATTATGAAATGCAGTTCCGGTAAACGCCATGATCCATATCGCTATCGTAGAAGACGAAAAACTGTATATTGACCAGCTTCAGGAATATATTTCCCGCTACCGGGAGGAAAAGAGGCTTTCCATCAAAACCACCGTCTTTTGCGACGGCGAGGATATCGTGGAGGATTATCGGGGAGATTACGACATTATTCTCTTTGACATCCAGATGAAATTTATGGATGGCATGACCGCTGCGGAAAAGATTCGGGAGATAGATCAGGAAGTGAAAATCCTGTTCATCACCAATATGACCCAGTACGCCATCCGCGGCTATCAGGTGGACGCCATGGACTATGTGGTAAAACCGGTAGAATATTTTGCCTTTTCCCGCAAACTGGATAAGGCCATTTCCAGAATCCGGAAAAAGCAGCAGGCTTATCTGACGATTTCCTCGGAAAACGGGGTCAGAAAGCTGAACATCGCGGAGATTCTTTATATCGAGAGCCAGGCCCACAATGCCGTCTATTACACCAGTACCGGCAGCTTTATTTCCCGCGCTTCCTTAAAGGATCTGGAACCCGAGCTAGAAAAATATGGTTTTTTCCGCTGCTCCAAGGGCTATCTGGTCAACATGCGTCTCATCGACGGCGTGACGGGCGGGGACTGCCTGATTGGAAACGTCCGCATCCCCATCAGCCGCAACAAGAAAAGGGAATTTATGGAAAAGATGCTGCTTTGTATAAACGAGGAGGATGACTGATGCAAATTTATGAAGATATTCCCCGACTATATACGGCGCTGGCGGAATGGAGCGCCTGCCTGACATACCTTCTCCTCATTCGCAAAACCGTCCGCAGCGCGCCTTTCTGGCTGATTTCCGTGGCTTTCCTCATCCTGCAAAGTCTCTGGCTTCTCTCTACCGGGAACCTTCCCACCGTGTTTTGGATCCCTTCCATGGCGGTGGCAGCAGTCCTGATGTACGCCTTTCTGATGTACGGCTCCGGTCTTTCCCCTCTGGCCGTGGGATATTGCTGCGCCAAAGCGTTTTTGCTTGCGGAACTGGCCGCCTCTCTGGAATGGCAGCTCCATTCCTATCTGGAGGCAGCCGGACTTCTCTTCGCCTCCCTGCGTCTCCTTTTGCTGATCGCGGTCTACGGGATCTGTTTTTCTACGGCGGCATTTCTGGAAAAACCTCTGTTCACCGAGGAATACTTTCGTCAGCTGACGGCCCGGGAAATGTTTTCCGCCGCCGGGATCACTCTGGTGGTTTTCGCTTTCAGCAATCTGAGCTTTATTATCGCAAACTCCCCTTTTACCAGCCGTTTGCGGGCCGATATCTTCAATATCCGGACGCTGGCCGATCTGGCCGGCTTCGCCATCCTGCATGCCTATCAGAGCCGCATCTGCGAATATGCCGCCGAAAAGGAAATTTCACAGATGAATGCCGTACTTAAAAGCCAGTATGACCAGTATCGCAACTATCAGGACAGCGTGGAGCTGATCCACATGAAATACCATGACCTCAAACACCAGATCGCCGGCCTGCGGGCGGAAACCGACGAACAGAAGCGAACGGAATGGCTGGATGCCATGGAAGAAGAAATGACTGCCTTCGAAACCCTCGACCGCACGGGCAGCCAGGTGCTGGATACCCTTCTGGCCGCCAAGCTCTTCCATTGCCGCAAACACGGCATTCGGATCACCTGCGTGGCCGACGGAAAAATCCTGGGATTTATGCACGTTATGGACCTTTGCTCCCTTTTCGGCAATGCTTTAGACAATGCCATCGAAAACGCCGTCCTCATTCCGGAAAAGGAAAAACGGCTGATCCACCTCCAGGTGTCGGAGCGAAAGGGATTCGTCTATATCAGGATTGAAAACTACTGTGAAGAAGCCGTCGAAAAAAATCCGGACGGCCTGATTTCCACCACAAAACAGGACCGCAACCGTCACGGCTTCGGGCTAAAGAGCATTCGCCATACAGCGGAAAAATACGGTGGAACCATCCGCTTTGAAGTCCGGGACAACTGGTTCGAGCTGGAAATCCTGATTCCTGTCCAGACTGCACAAAGGGCAGCGGCAAACTAGGTTTTCCTTTCCTTAGGGAGGGCCGCAGGGAAACTGCGGCCTCCCTTTTGCATTTCATGCCATATATCCGCATCTTGTGCCATGCCCGGCATCCTCCCCCTTTTTCTGCTATAGTGTGTTCAGCGGGCAGCAAAAGGGCTGTCAAACTCAAAAACAGAAGGAGGAAGAAATATGTTAGCAATCGAAATGGAAGATCTCATTGCCGTACTGCAGTTATGTGTCCCGTATTTTGCAGTCATTATCGCGGCAATCCTGATCGGCGTAATCGTCATGATCGCCTGCCGCCGGCTTTCCAGAAGCAAAAAGTTTTTGGTGCGCGGCGAAACGGCGCTGGCCATGATTCTGCTCATTGCAGTGGCGGTGAACGGGATCTGCTTCGGCCCCATGTCCACCCTCATCGGTCTTGCCATGGGCAAGGATACCGTCACCAAGGAAACCAACAAAGAAGCCGGAGATGTGGCGGAATCCATCATGGGCGAAGGAATCGTCCTGCTGGAAAACGAGGGCCTGCTTCCCCTCACGGATACAGATAGCCTGAACCTGTTCGGCTGGGAATCCATCAATCCGGCTTACGGCGGAGCCGGATCCGGGGGAATCAATGATCTTTACGAGGTCATCAGCCTGACAAAGGGTCTGGAAAATGCCGGGTTTTCCGTCAACCAGGAGCTGGTGGATTTCTATAACGCATACAGCTCCGACAAACCGGAAATGTCCATTCAGAAACAGAGCTGGACGCTGCCCGAACCCCCGGTATCGGAATACAGCCAGGAGCTCATTGATAATGCGAAGGCCTTTTCCGATGTGGCAGTAGTGGTGATTTCCCGGAAGGCAGGGGAAGGTCACAACGATATTCCCATGGACGTCAGTAAGGCTTCCTATGACAACAATTCCACTGAATATGAAGATTTCCCTGCAGGGGAGCATTATCTCCAGCTTTCCGCAACGGAACGGGACCTGGTGGAAATGGTCTGTGATAATTTTGACAATGTAATCGTGCTGTATAACGGCGCCAATCAGTTTGAACTGGGATTCGTGGAAGAATATGAACAGATCAAGGCGGCGCTGTGGTGCCCCGGAACGGGCAACCGCGGATTTAACGCTCTGGGCCAGATTCTCTCAGGCCAGCTCAATCCTTCCGGAAAAACACCGGACACTTTCCTCTACGACCTGGAGACGGCCCCCTGGTGGAATAACGGTGAAAAAATCGACTACACCAATCTTGCGGATATGGCCGTGGAAGGAATGAATGCCGGGGTGGCACAGATTTTCGCCCCTTCCTTTACCAATTACGTGGAAGGCATCTATGTCGGCTATAAGTTTTATGAAACCGCCGCTGCGGAAGGGCTCATCGATTATGACTCCATCGTACAGTATCCTTTCGGCTACGGCCTTTCCTACACCAGCTTCCGTCAGGAAATGGGGCCTTTGCAGGAGGCGAACGGCGCCGTCACGGTGGAGGTGACCGTAACCAATACCGGGGCTGTGGCCGGTAAAGACGTAGTGGGGCTGTACTACAACCCTCCCTATGAAAACGGAGGAATCGAAAAAGCTTCCGCCAACCTTATCGAATTCGGGAAAACAGAACTGCTTGAGCCCGGAGAATCCCAGACCCTTACCCTGAGCTTTGCCGCAGAGGAGATGGCTTCTTACGACGCGCGGGACGCAAAGGCGTATGTTCTGGAAGCGGGCGACTATATCCTTTCCATCAACAGCGACTCCCACACCGTTTTGGACCAGCAAACCTATACGGTAGAGGAAACCCTGATCTTCTCCGGAGAAAACAAGCGCTCCTCCGATGCTGTGGCAGCCACCAACGTTTTTGACGAAGCCAGGGGGGACTTTACGGTTCTGTCCCGGGCGGACCACTTTGCCAACTACGATGAGGCCGTGGCCGCTCCCGCAAGTCAGGAACTGGGAGAACCCTATCTGTCCGAATATCACCTAAACGCAAACTTCGACAAGACCACCTATCTTAACGACGAAGACCAGATGCCCGTTACCGGAGCGAAAAACGGCCTGACGCTGGCAGACCTGCGGGATGCGGACTATGACGATCCCCGCTGGGAACAGCTGCTGGATCAGCTCACCGTAGAAGAAATGTCAGAAATGATCGCCATGGCGGGATACCAGACCGGGGCCATCGAATCCGTGGGCAAAGCGGCCACGCTGGATTTTGACGGACCTGCAGCCATTAACAACAACTTCACCGGCGCAGGCTCCATCGGATTTCCCATCGAAGTGGTCATCGCCTCTACCTGGAACAAGGATTTGGCAAAAGAATGGGGGCGGTGCATGGGCAAGCTGAGCCGTGAAATGGGGGCCCAGGGCTGGTATGCGCCCGGAATGAATACCCATCGGACCGCTTTCGGCGCAAGAAACTACGAATACTTCTCCGAGGACGGAGTCCTGTCCGGCAACATGGGGGCCAACGCAGTGGCAGGTGCCCGGGAAGAAGGGGTATACTCTTACATCAAACACTACGCCCTCTATGAAGGAAATGCGAAAATGGTCAGCGTCTGGGCGGACGAACAGACCATCCGTGAAATCTATCTGAAGCCTTTTGAGCTTTCCGTCAAGGAAGGCGGTGCCAACGCCGTTATGGTTTCCTGGAGCTTTTTGGGTCACAAATGGACCGGGGAAAACAGCGGTCTGCTCAACACCGTGCTCCGCGGCGAATGGGGATTTCGCGGCATGGCCCTCACGGACTTCTTCCGCAACAACGGTCACGGCTTCATGAATGCGGATGCGGCTTTGGCAAACGGTGTGGACGCCATGCTTTCCACCTTCGACGGGCCGGACAACAACGTGGCGGATCCCACCCATCCCACCTCCGTCCTGCAGATGAGAAACGCCTGCAAAAACGTGATGTATACCGTCGTCAGCAGCTGGCTGTATGAAGATGGGAAGGTAAATATCGGCATGGAAGGCTGGAAAAAGGCTGCCATCGGCATCGACATCGCCCTGGGCGCAGCCCTCATCGCCGGCGCGGCGCTCATCTACAGAAAATCCAAAAAACTAGTATAAATCTGCTGCCGGGGCGGCCACGACAGGCTGCCCCGCGCAAAAAGGGGATAAGATATGAAACACACAGAACTCATCAATCGGATGACCCTTGAGGAAAAGGCCGCCCTTTTGAGCGGTAAAAACGAATGGCAAAGCCGGGATATCCCCCGTCTTCAGATCCCTTCCCTTTTCTTCTCCGACGGCCCGCATGGTATCCGCAAGCAGGAGGGCGCCGGAGATCACCTTGGACTCAACGCCTCCCTTCCTTCCACCTGCTTCCCTACCGCAGCTACTGTAGCAAACAGCTGGGATCCCTCCCTGGGGGAAGCCGTCGGAAACGCCCTGGGACAGGAAGCCCGGGCCCTGGGAGTGGACGTGGTGCTGGGCCCGGGGCTTAATATCAAGCGCAGCCCCCTGTGCGGCAGAAACTTCGAATACTTCTCCGAAGATCCCTACCTGTCCGGGAAAATGGCGGCCGCCTATATCCGTGGCATCCAGGAAAACGGCCTGTACGCCTGCCCCAAACACTTTGCGGTCAACAGCCAGGAACTCCGGCGAATGGTCATGAACGCAGTGGTGGACGAACGTACCCTGCGGGAGCTTTACCTAACCGGATTCGAAATCGCAGTCAAAGAGGGCGGCGCCCATGCCGTCATGAGCAGCTACAATGAGGTCAACGGCGTTTACGCCAACGAAAACCGCCACCTTCTCCAGGATATCCTGCGCGGCGAATGGGGATTCGACGGGATCGTAATCACCGACTGGGGCGGCTCCAACGATCCCGTACAGGGCACCGCCGCCGGATCCAATCTGGAAATGCCCACCCCCGGATACGACTCCGCCAGGACGCTGGTTAGGGCCGTAAAAAACGGCGAACTGGCTCCCAAACAGCTGGACCGCAGCGTGGACCATATGCTGGACGCCATCCTGACCCTGTCCCGGAATCGTTCCAGCGCCCCCTCTTTTTGCAGCGGGAAATCCACGTTTAACGAAAAAGGGCATCATGCCCTGGCCCGGAAGGCTGCCGCCGAAAGCGCTGTCCTTCTGAAAAACACGGATCATATCCTTCCCCTCCGTCCGCAGACAAGGGTTGCGGTGATCGGCGATTTTGCCATAGACCCCCGCTATCAGGGCGCAGGTTCCTCCATGGTCAATCCCACCCGGCTGGATACGGTGGAACAGGAGCTGGAACACTGCTCCCTTCAGGTGACAGGCGTTGCCCAGGGCTATGACCGGCAGGGGCAGAATGATGCGGCCATGCAGAAAACTGCCCTGGATCTGGCAAAAACGGCAGACGTAGTCCTTTACTTTTTCGGCCTCAACGAGCTCAGCGAGGCGGAAGGGCAGGACCGCAATCATATGCGGATCCCCCAGAATCAGATCGATCTTCTCCAAGCCATTTCCCAGATCAATCCCAATATTGTCGGGATTTTAAGCGCCGGTTCCGCTGTGGAAATGCCCTGGCACCGCTGCTGCAAGGGGCTGCTGCACGGATATTTGTGGGGGCAGGCAGGCGCGGGGGCCATTCTGGATATTCTTACCGGGAAAATCAATCCTTCCGGCCGTCTGGCGGAAAGCTATCCTTTGCGTCACGAAGATACCCCCGCATTCCGGTTTTTCCCCAGCCCGGAAAGAAATGCAGAATACCGGGAGGGCCTCTATGTGGGATACCGATATTATACCACCGCCCAAGTCCGGGTTCTTTTTCCCTTCGGATACGGGCTTTCCTATACGGACTTCTCCTACTCGGATCTTTGCGTGGATCCGGAAGGCGCGACCTTTACCCTGACCAACTCCGGTTCCATGGCGGGCGCGGAAGTACCCCAGCTTTACGTGGGCCTTCCCTGCGGCAAAGTATTCCGTCCGTTCCTGGAACTGAAGGGGTTTGCAAAAATTTTCCTGCAGCCTGGCGAAAGCAGGCAGGTCCGTATTCCTTTCGACGATAAAACCTTCCGCTACTGGAACGTAAAGACCGGACGCTGGGAAGTGGAGGGGGGGACCTGGCAGATCTGTATCGGCGCCTGCGTTTCGGATATCCGCCTTACCGGCACCCTGCGGGTAAACGGCACCGGCGCGCCTTCTCCCTATCTCCCGGAACGTATGCCTTCGTACTATTCCGGGCTCATCCAGCAGGTGGAAGCCCAAGAATTCGAGCAGCTTCTGGGATATCCCGTTCCTTCCGGAAAGTGGAGCGGGCTGCTTGGAATCAACGACGCTATCTGTCAGATGTATTATGCCAGAAGCGGTCTGGCGCGCTTTATCTACCAAAAGCTCACCGAACGCAAGAAAAAAAGCGAGGAAAGCGGGAAGCCGGACTTAAATATCCTGTTCATCTATAACATGCCTTTCCGGGCCATCGCAAAAATGACCGGCGGAGCCGTAAGCATGGAAATGTCGGAAGGGATGGTTTTGGCCGTAAACGGGCATTTCTGGAAGGGACTGACAAAGATTCTTTTCGGCTATTTCCGCAATGCTGCCGCCAACCGGAAGTATGCAAAGCTTCTCGCCCGCCAATCCGGCGGTAAAAAGGAGGCCTGATTTTTATGAAACAGAAATGGTTGGAGATGTGGAACAATTTTTCGGGGAAGCATCCTGTTCTTTCGAAATGGCTCTATCAGATTTTCTGCTTTTTCGTTTTCAGCATGGGAGTCACCGTTTTCCAGTATCTGGTCTTTACTTTCCTTCCCGGAATTCTGGGACCAAAACTGGCCGGGACCGAATTCATGTGGCCCAGGGTGCAGATGAACCTTTTCGGCGTGGAATTCACCTGGAGCCTGCTGGGCTACAATGTCCTCCGGGACGCCTCCGGGACAGTGCTCATCGGGGGCGGACTTGGTTATTTTATCAGCTATGAAGCAGGTTCCTTTCTGGCCCAGTGCATCAACTTCCCGCTCCAGAGAAACATCACCTTCCGCAGCAAGGGAAATCCTTTTTATCAGGCTTTCTGGTATCTGATCGCCTGGATCTTCATTTCCCTGATCTGCAACGGCTTTAACAACCTGTGGATGCCCATCGCCTCCGCCTACGTTTCCCCGGCAATCTACAACATCCTGGTTACTATGATCACCGGCGGTGTCTCCATGATTATTTTCTTCTTTGCCTTTAAAATTATCTTTCCCGAAGGGGAAAAAAGAAAGGCGCAGGCATAAATCCTGCGCTCTTTTTCTTTCTGTTCTTTTTCTAAATCCATCCTGTTCTCAGACGGTCTTCTTGCCTTTCACCGCAGGAGCGATGGAAAGGTTTGCCGCATGGTAAGGGATCAGCGTCGCCTGCAGTGCGTGGTACAGGTCGGATTTGCCCGGCCATACGGTGCCGATGACGTTGTTATCCTGATCCAGCTGATGGAACCAGGAACCGTTCACATGATCCAGCACCTTCTCATCCAGATACTGCATGAACTGCGCATAGTCGTCCGCATATTTCTCTTTGCCGGTCACATGCCAGAGAACGGAAGAGGTGTTGATGGCTTCCGCCAGGGTCCAGTGCATCCTGTCGTGCACCACCGGCTTGCCTTCCCAGTCCGTGGTATACACGATGCCGGGAGCGCCGTCCACGTTCCACGCGTCCGCTACCGCACGGTTGAACAAATTCTCGGAAATTTCGATGTAGGGCGCAGCGCCTTCTTTGTCGTCCTTAAAGGTGGAAAGCGCCCACTGTGCGATGAGCCTTGCCCACTCGATGCCGTGTCCGGGAGTCGCGCCGTAAGGCTTGAACTGGTCGTCGGGCTTTTCCTTATTGCACTCCAGATCCGCCACCCAGTCCTTCGTGAAGTGCTCGGGGATCCGCCAGTTGTTGTCCTTTGCCCAGCCGGCCACATGGTCGATGATGCGGCCCGCCCTCACGCGGTACTTTTCATCGCCGGTCACGTCCGCCGCTGCCAGGAACGCTTCTACCGTATGCATGTTGGCGTTTAAGCCCCTGTAGTCGTCCAGTACGGTAAACTCCGTGTTCCAGGTATCGCAGGAAAGGCCCTCTTCTTCATTCCAGAAGCGCAGGTCATACAGCTTAAGCGCGTCGTCTAAAAGCTCCTGCGCGCCCGGCCGTCCTGCCAGTACCGCAGAGGAAGCCGCCAGGATCACAAATGCGTGGGCATAGCACTGCTTGTTGGGCACGATGCCGCCGTCCGCGGTCAGTCCCGCATACCAGCCGCCGTTTACCTGATCGTGCAGCTCGCCCTTTAAGCCCTTTAAGCCGGCGTCCACCAGCGCTTCGCTGCCCTCATGTCCCAGGAAGGTCCCCAGGCTGTAAACATGCACCATGCGGCTGGTGATCCAGGTCTCCCGGTTGCGGTCCGTCCAGGGCGTGCCGTCATCGCCCAGATAGTAGGAGCTGCCGCCCGGAGAGGGGAATTTGTGTCCGAAACGGAGCAGATCGTTCCTGCAATCCTCCAGGAATTTCCGGTTTTCCTCCGTGTCGATCTGATACTTTTTGTTGAATTCGTTCATGTCGATCTTCCTTTCCAACCCCGCCTTTTATCGGCTGTCTTGTAGGAATATTGTACAACACGGGGCAGGGAATGTAAAGGGAAACGGACCGGCCGCCAAAGGTCTGTCTGTCCCTTTTTTCGTTGAACAACCTCCCTGCTTTGGCTATAATAAAAGAGACATAAGGAAAATTTTTCCGCACAGCCAAAAAGCGGCCCCGCAAATTAAAAAAAGCCGGCCGGGAAGGAGGAGACAGGATGAATCAGCCAAAAACCGAGTTTTCCAAACGGATTTCTGATCAGAACGTATGGAGCGAATATCCCAGGCCGTCCCTGGTCCGCAGTTCCTATCTGAACTTAAACGGGCTGTGGGACTATGCCATCACCAAAGACAGCGAAGGCTTTCCAGGGCCCCAGGGGCAGATCCTGGTTCCCTTTTCCCCGGAATGCAGCCTTTCTAGCGTCGGCCGCCGTCTCATGCCGGATGAATTTCTCTGGTACCGCCGCACCCTGGCCGTTCCCCGCCCCCAGCCCGGGAAGCGCCTCCTTCTGCATTTCGGCGCCGCAGACCAGGAGGCCCTCCTGTTTGTCAACGGACAGGAAGTGGCGTTCCATCAGGGCGGCTATCTTCCCTTTTCCGCGGATATTACGGATTTTTTGGCCAGCAAAAACAACGAGCTGCTCCTTCGTATCCGGGATGTGACCGATACCTCCTGGCATGCCAGAGGGAAACAGTCCCTGCACCCCGGCGGCATGTTCTACTCCTCCTACAGCGGCCTGTGGCAGACCGTGTGGGCGGAAATGGTCCCGGACAACTATATTGACGGTCTTTTCTTTTTGCCCGACTTTAACGCATCCCTGGTGCGGCTGCGGGTTTCTTCCATTGAGAAAGTCCCCTTTCGCGGCACTGTCCTGGACGGGGAAAAAGAGGTAGCTTCCTTTGAAGGCGTTTCCGACGAACCCGTCTGCCTTTCCCTTCCCGGCTTTCATCCCTGGAGTCCCGAAGATCCTTTTTTGTACCAGGTAAAAATCGAGCTGGGCGCAGACCGGGTCCGCAGCTATTTCGCCATGCGCAAATGCAGCGTCCATCCCGGCGCAGACGGCCGTCCCCGGCTCTTTTTAAACGGCCGCCCGTATTTCCAGGCCGGCGTACTGGACCAGGGCTACTGGCCGGAAAGCCTGGGCACCCCTCCTTCCGACGAAGCCATGATCGCAGATATCCTGCGGATGAAGGAACTGGGGTTTAACCTGCTGCGCAAGCACGCCAAAATTGAACCGGAACGGTTCTATTACCACTGCGACCGTCTGGGCATGCTGGTCTGGCAGGATCTGGTCAACGGAGGCACCCCTTACAAAAGCTGGTTTGTCACTTATCTGGCCACGCTGATGAACTGGCTGCGTCTTTCCATCCGGGACGGGGCAAAACATTACGCCCTCCTCTCCCGCAGGGAAGAAGAAGGGCGTGAGGAATTTCTCCGGGAAGCCGGGGAAACCATTTCTTTTTTATTCAACCATCCCTGCATCGTGGCCTGGGTGCCCTTCAACGAAGGATGGGGGCAGTTCGACGCCGCCGACCTGGTGGAACGCATCCGGCAGATGGATCCTTCCCGGCTGGTGGATCATGCCAGCGGCTGGTTTGACCAGAAAGCCGGGGACATCTTAAGCCTGCACTATTACTTTTTCACTCTCCGGTTCCGCCCGGAGAAAAAGCGGGCGGCGGCTTTGACGGAATTCGGCGGCTATGCCTGCAGCATTCCCGGGCACCGCTTCTGCGATAAAATTTACGGCTACCGCGTTTTCCAGACCCCGGAAGAACTCACCGCCGGATATGAAAAACTCATGGAAAAAGTGCTCCTGCCCGCGGTAAAAAAGGGGGTGTGCGCCAGCGTCTATACCCAGCTGTCCGATATCGAGGAAGAGGTCAACGGCATCTACACCTATGACCGGGCGGTGTGCAAGCTGGATCCCAAAACCGTCCTTTGCTGGAACCGGACGCTGCGGGAAACCTACGCCCGGCTGGCCGGTCCAGAAGAAAAATCCCCCGGGGATTAAGCCCGTCCTACCACACCAGCACCTCGCAGCCGTCCTGGGTAACGGCCACGGTCACTTCCCACTGGGCGGAAGGTTTCCCGTCCTGCGTATAGACGGTCCATCCGTTTTCGTCGTCGATGTAAATATCGGCCCGGCCTGCGTTGATCATGGGCTCAATGGTGAATACCATCCCCGGAACCATAAGCATTTCGGTTCCTTTGGGGGCCACATAGCTGACGAAAGGATCTTCATGAAATTCAAGTCCCACTCCGTGTCCCCCGATATCCACCACCACGCTGTAACCGTTTTCCTTCGCATGACGGTTCACCGCGTCCGCCATATCGCCCAGGAAACGCCAGGGCTTTACTTCCCGGATTCCGGCCTCCATGCACTCTTTGGCCACCCGCACCAGTTTTTCCTTTTCCGGAGTGGTCTGTCCGATGATGAACATTCTGGACGAATCGGAATAATATCCCCGGTAAATGGTGGACACATCCACGTTCACAATGTCCCCTTCCTTTAAAATATCCGAGTCGGAGGGAATCCCGTGGCACACCTGGTCGTTGACGGAGGTGCAGACGCTTTTGGGAAAGCCCTCATAGCCTAAAGGCGCGGGAATTGCCCCGTTTTGCCGGGTAAGTTCCTCCACCATCCGGTCGATTTCCCCCGTGCTCATCCCGGCGCGGATATTGGCCGCCACATAATCCAGCACAGCCACATTGATTTTCCCGCTCTCCCGGATGCCCTCGATCTGCTCCGGCGTCTTGATGATGCCATGGTCCGGCACCAGATGTCCTTCCAGGGCAAAGGCGCGGATTTTTTCGTCAAACTGCATATGGCAGTGTTTGTATTTTTTATTGCTCCCGCACCAGCAGGGATCGTTGCGTTCCAGTTTCCTATGCATCCTTTTCTTCCTCCATTTCTCCCGCCTCAATCCGGGCGGCCTTTTCCTCCAGGACCATCCATCGCTCCATCTTCTCCTCCAGCAGCGCGGACGTTTCTTCCTTTTCCCTTGTCAGGGCGGACAGTCTTGCGTAATCGGAAGCGGCTTCGTTCATCTCTTCTTCCAGCTTCCCGATCTTTTCTTCCAGACCGGCGATTTCTTCTTCGATGGTCTCATATTCCTTCTGCTCCAGATAGGAAAACTTCAGGCGGCGGGGCGCTTTTTTCCGGCCGCCCGCCTGTTCTGCGCTTTTTGTCTCCCCGGACCGGGCGCGTTTTCTTTCCTCCCACAGCGCTTCCGCTTTTTTCCGGGCATAATCGCTGTAGCCGCCCTCATACCGGACCAGACGCCCGTCCTCCTCAAAGGCGAACAGCCGGCGCATGGTCCGGTCCAAAAAATACCGGTCATGGGAAACCGCAATGACAATCCCCTCAAAACGGTCCAGATAGTCCTCCAAAACGGTCAGGGTTTCCAGGTCCAGGTCGTTGGTGGGTTCGTCCAGTATCAGCACATTGGGGGCCTCCATCAGTATCCGCAGCAGGTTCAGCCTCCGCTTTTCCCCGCCGGACAGGCGGCCCACCGGACTGTACTGGGCGCTGCCTTCGAACAGGAACCGCTCCAGCATGGCCGAAGCGGAAACCATGCCGTCCTTTGTGCGGACGAATTCCGCCGCATCCCGGATATAGTCGATCACCCGGCAGTCGGGATCCATATAGGCCAGCTCCTGGGCATAGTAGCCGATTTTTACGGTCTGTCCCGTTTCAACGGCCCCTTTGTCCGGCCTTTCTGCCCCTGCCAGCATCCGCATCAGCGTGGTCTTTCCGCATCCGTTTTTCCCGATAAACCCCACCCGGTCGTCTTTCAAAAAAATGTAGGAAAAGTCCCGGATCAGCGTCCGGTCCCCGTAGCTTTTTTCCACATGGGAAACCTCCAGCGTGGTCTTTCCCAGACGGCTGGAAAGGCTCTGCAGCTCCACCTTTTTTTCTGCTTCCGGCGTCTGACGGCTTTTGAGCTCTTCAAAGCGCTCCAGCCGGGCTTTTTGCTTGGTAGAACGGGCGCGGGCCCCGCGCTGTACCCAGGCCAGTTCGGTCCTCAGCAGGCTTTTTCGCTTTCTCTCTTCTGCCGCTGCGTCCTCTTCCCTTTGCGCCTTCTGTTCCAGGAAGGCGGCATACCCGCCCTGGTACCGGTACAGTTTTCCCCGGTCTGCTTCCGCAATGCAATTGCACACGCTGTCCAAAAAGTAACGGTCGTGGGTCACCATCACCATGGCGGATTTCCGGCTTTTGAGCTGCTCTTCCAGCCAGTCCGCCATCTCGCTGTCCAGATGGTTGGTGGGCTCGTCCAGAATCAGGATATCGCTTTCCACAAGCAGCACGCCGGCCAGGGCCAGACGTTTCCTCTGCCCGCCGGACAGTTCCCCCGCTTTTTGGGAAAAATCCGTCACTCCCAGCCGGGTAAGCATGGCTTTTGCCCGCACCTTAAGTTCCTGGCTGTCCTGCCCTTCTTCCTTCTTTGCCGTCCTGTCCCCGGCCGCATAGTCCAGCACACAGTCCAGGACGGTCCTGTCCTCCGGGAAAGAAGGATGCTGGGGCAGATAGGCGGTCACCGTCCCGCCCGCCTTCACCAGCCTTCCTTCGTCCGGCTCCTCGATCCCTGCCAGCATCCTTAAAAGGGTGGACTTTCCCGCGCCGTTTCTGCCGATCACCCCTGCCTTTTCCCCTTCCTGCAAAAAGAAAGATGCGTCGTCAAAGATCCGGCGGTCCCCATATATTTTGGTAAAATGTTCCATGGATAACAAATTCATAAAAAACTTCCTCTCCCGGTCGCTTCCGCGCCGCTTCTATTATACCCCAGGCACGGAAGTTGTCAAATCTCCGAAAGAAAACAGGCCCGCCAGACAGCGGGCCTATTCGGTCTGTTCTTATTGTGAGGATTTGCTTTGCTCAGCCTTTTTTAAGCACCAGCGCCTCATAGGGCAGAAGGCGGATCGTCCCTTTTACGGATTCCCTGTTTTGGTTCCCGATCAGGATCGTCCCCTGGGCAAATTCCCCCGGGATGGCATAGTCCGTTTCCTGATCCGTAAAGTTGCAGATTACAAGCAGCTTTTCCTGCCCCAGCGTCCTCGTATAAACATACAGGCGTTCGCTGTCTTTCTCCAGCAGTTCATAAGAACCGTACACCATCACCGGTTCCTGTTTCCTTAAGGCAATCAGCTTCCGATAATAGTGGAAAACGGAATCCGGATCTTTTCTCTGTGCTTCTGCATTGATCTCTTTATAATTGGGATTGACCATAATCCAGGGCGTCCCGGTCGTAAAGCCGGCGTTTTCGCTGTCGTCCCACTGCATCGGCGTCCTGGCGTTATCCCTTCCCCGCAGGCGGATATAGCGCATCATATCCTCCGGCGCAATGGCCCCCGAAGAGGTCAGATCCCGGAAGGCGTTGAGGCTCTCAATATCCCGGACCTCGTCCAAAGACCCGAAAGGACAGTTGGTCATCCCCAGTTCCTCGCCCTGATAGACATAGGGCGTTCCCTGCATCATATGAAGGCAGGTGGCCAGCATCTTGGCGCTGGTTTCCCGGAAGGCAGGGGAATCGTTGCCGAAACGGGATACGGCGCGGGGCTGGTCATGGTTGCACAAAAACAGGCTGTTCCAGGCCTTCCCTTCCAGCTCGGTCTGCCATTTGCTCATTACCTGGCGGAAGCTCTTTAGATCCACCCGGCGGTCCGTCCACTTCCCGTAATCTCCGTCGTTTAAATCGATATGCTCGAACTGGAATACCATGCTCAGCTCTTTTCCGTCCGCCCCCGCATATTTCTTCGCTTCTTCAATGGTAACCCCGGCGCACTCCCCCACTGTCATCAGATCGTAATGGGACAGTACTTCCCGGTTCATTTCCTGAAGGTATTCGTGCACATGGGGTCCGTTGACGCAGCCCGGATCCGCGTAAACCGCCCCGGGCTGCAGCTTCCCGTCCGGCAGCCCCGGCTTTTTGGAAATCATACTGATCACGTCCATGCGGAAACCGTCGATCCCCTTTTCGCACCACCAGTTCATCATGGAGAACACGTCTTTTCTCACCGCCGGGTTATCCCAGTTTAAGTCCGGCTGTTTGGAAGAAAACAGATGCAGATAATACATATCCGTGGTTTCGTCATATTTCCACGCGGAACCGGAAAAACAGCTCACCCAGTTATTGGGCTCTTTGCCGTCCTTTCCTTCCCTCCAGAAATAGTAATCCCGGTACGGACTGTCCTTTGAGCTGCGGCTCTCGATAAACCAGGGATGCTCGTCCGACGTATGGTTTACCACCAGGTCCATGACCAGGCGGATCCCCCGGTCATGCATCCCCTGCAGCATCCGGTCAAAGTCTTCCATGGTCCCGAATTCTTCCATGATGTCCTGATAGTCGCTGATGTCATAGCCGTTGTCATCGTTGGGGGAGCGGTAAATGGGGCAGAGCCATACCACGTCCACCCCCAGCTCTTTGAGATAGTCCAGTTTGGAAATAATGCCGTTGATATCACCGACCCCGTCTCCGTTGCTGTCCATAAAGCTGCGGGGGTAAATCTGATAAACCACCGCTTCTTTCCACCATTTTCTCTCCATACAAAAATCCTCCCTTCCAAAGCGTAAGCGACGGGCAAAGAAAACTTGCCGATGCAGGTCCCCGTCCGTATCATTATCCCACAATCCGGCGCACCGTAAGGATGGGCCGGTAAGTCGCATAGCCGTATTTGATGCCGGTGCGGGCCGTGCTGGCATGCACGATCCGCCCCCCGCCCAGATACAGGGCCACATGGCCCGCATAACAGATAATATCTCCGGGCTGGGCTTCCCCATAGGACACTTCCCGCCCTGCGCTGCGCTGCGCCGTAGACGTCCTGGGAAGGCTGTAGCCGTACTGTTTATAGACCGCCCAGATAAATCCCGAGCAGTCCGCCCCGTCCGTCAGGCTGGTGCCGCCCAGCACATAAGGGTTGCCCACAAACTGGCAGGCGTACTGGGCAATATCGGTCCCCGTAGACCCGGTCGCCGGGGGCACGGTTTTGGAACCGCCGCCGGAAGAACCGGAGCCGGAAGACGATCCGGAAGAGGACGCAGAGGAGGAGGTAGAGGAGGAAGAATCCTGCTGGCCCCCCTGGGCCTTCTTCGCTTCTTCTTCCTGTTTTTTGCGCGCCTCCTCTTCTTTCTTCCTGCGCTCTTCTTCCGCCTTGATAATGGCGTTTTCTTCTTCGTCCAGCTGCTTTAATTCCGCGTTCTGCTGTTTGATCTGCGCCTTGTAAGCCGCTGCCTCCTGACGGACTTTTGCAATCTGGGTGTCATAGTCCGCCGAAACCGCCTTCTTTTCTTCCAGCATCTCTTCCATGGCAGCTTCTTCCTGCTTCAGCTCGTATCTCTGGCTCTCCAGCTCGCTCTTTTTATCCTCCAGCTGGTTCTTCTTGACTTCCACTTCTTCCTTGATGGCAATATAGGCATTGAGCATCTTCTGATCGTACTCGTGAAGCTTTTCAATGTATTCCGCCTGGTTGAGCATATCGCTCCAGTTGGAGGCCTTGGTCAAAAGCTCCATATAGCTGGTGTCCCCTTTTTCGTAGAGATAGCGCAGCCTCGCTTTCATGGCCTGGTACTGGGCTTCTTCCTGGGCCTTTGCCGCGTCGTAATCCTCCTGGGCCTGCACAATCTGCTCCTGCGTATCCTCAATCTGCTCTTCCATCAGGCCGACGCTGGCGATCACCTCCACCAGCTGCGCGTCCAGCTCGTCGATCTCCTCCTGCAAAACGTCCTGTTCTTCCTGCAGGTCGCTTAATTTCCCCTGCGTCTCGTTATATTTGCTCTGGGTACTTTGCTGCTCCTGCTTTTTTTCCTCCCTCTCCTGCTGTATCTGTTCCCTGGTCTTTGCATAAACCGGCTGGAAAGCCAGTAAAAAAGCCAGTAAAAAAGCCAGGAAAAAAGCTGTCAAACCCGTCCATTTCTTCCGCATCGTTCCCATTCCTTCTTTTGTTTCCATCAATTTTTACAGTCTGTCCGCTGCTTCTTACAGTATACAATAAAACTGCGCCAGGAGGAACCCGAAAATTTCCTCCCGGCGCAAAAATAATCATGCGGATTTTCCGCCTTTGTTTACAGTTCGCAGTTTTTCACTGTCCTGGGGAAAGGCAGCACGTCGCGGATGTTGCCCATCCCGGTCAGATACATCACGCAGCGTTCAAAGCCCAGCCCAAAGCCGGCATGCCGCGCGGAACCGTATTTGCGAAGATCCAGATAAAAGCCGTAATCCTCCTTGTTCAGCCCCAGCTCGTCCATCCGCTTTTCTAAAAGGGCCAGATCGTCTTCCCTCTGGCTGCCGCCGATGATCTCGCCGATGCCGGGAACCAGGCAGTCCATGGCCGCCACCGTTTTCCCGTCCTCGTTCAGCTTCATATAAAAGGCCTTGATCTCCTTGGGATAGTCGGTTACGAATACCGGACGCTTAAACTCCTTTTCCGTCAGATAACGCTCATGCTCCGTCTGTAAGTCACAGCCCCAGGAAACCTTGTAATCAAATTCGTCGTTGTGCTTTTCCAGAATTTCGATGGCTTCCGTATAGGTCACATGGCCGAAATCGGAGTTAAGCACATGCTGCAGCCGTTCCAGCAGGCCCTTGTCCACAAAGCTGTTGAAAAACGCCATTTCCTCCGGCGCATTCTCCAGCACATAGCGGATGATATATTTGAGCATGGACTCCGCAAGGATCATGTCGTCCTTTAAGTCCGCAAAGGCGATTTCGGGCTCAATCATCCAAAACTCCGCCGCGTGGCGGGTGGTGTTGGAGTTTTCCGCCCGGAAGGTCGGGCCAAAGGTATAGATGTTCTTAAAAGCCATGGCAAAAGTTTCGCCGTTTAACTGGCCGCTCACCGTCAGATTCGTGGGCTTTCCGAAGAAGTCCTTGGAATAGTCCACCTTCCCGTCCCCGTCCTTGGGCACATTCGCCAGGTCCAGGGTAGTCACCTGGAACATTTCCCCTGCGCCCTCGCAGTCGCTTCCCGTAATCAGGGGCGTGTGCACATAGACGAATCCCCTTTCCTGGAAAAACTGATGGATGGCGTAGGCGATCAGGGAGCGGACCCTAAATACCGCCTGGAACGTATTGGTCCTGGGCCTTAAGTGGGAAATGGTGCGCAGGTATTCAAAGCTGTGACGCTTTTTCTGTAGCGGGTAGTCCGGCGTACACGCGCCTTCCACTACCACTTCTTCCGCCTGCATTTCAAAAGGCTGCTTGGCCCCGGGCGTCTCCACGATGGTCCCGGTGGCGATCACTGCGCTGCCCACGCCGATCCTGGCAATGTCTGCGTAGTTCTCCAGCCGGTCCGCCGCGTAAACGACCTGGAGCGGCTCGAAGAAAGTCCCGTCATTGACCACCAGAAACCCGAAATTCTTGGAATCGCGGTTGCTTCTCACCCAGCCTCCCACGGTCACCTTCTGTCCGATATACTGTTTTCTGTCTCTGAATAACTGTTTGACGTTCGTCAGTTCCATTGTCTTTCTCCCCGCTTCCTGCCGTCTTGCGGCTCCTAATCCTGTCTTTATTCTTCAGCAGTCTCTTCTGTGGCTGCCTGTGTGGTTTCTTCCGTTTCTGCGGTTTCCGC
>CALWGP010000017.1 GCA_944380095.1 uncultured Lachnospiraceae bacterium
GCCCGGAAGCGGTTTTACCGGGAGTATGGGATAATTGATTAGATAGGGGGATGAATTGAAAAACGCCGTACAGGCAGTACTGTACGGACCGGGCTGCGGCATGCCTTACCGGCTTCGCAGCCCTTTTCTATTCAACAATATGAAATTTCGCAAGCTATCCGTCCGCCACCTTTTTATGGTACAATGAAAAAAAGCCGTTGGCAGAACGGGGAAGGGAGGGAGCTTTATGCTGTGTGCAATCTGGACGGTCCTGGCGCTTCCGGTGGTCGTTACAGGGATGATCCTGCATTTTCAGACGGAAAAATGGGGGAAGAAAAAATGGGGGATTTTGCCCAAATGTATGTCCACATGGATGATTGTGGGCACGGCGATTCTGGGAATCCGGACGACCTTAGATGCGTCCGGCCTGGGTAAGAAATGGATCCTGGCTGCGCTGATTCTTTTTTTGTTTGCGGACGGGCTGCTGGAACTTTCCTTTTTTGCGGGCATGGCAGTGTTCGGCGCAGGACACCTGATCCTCATCGGCTGGTTCATTGCCCGGGGAGGAATTCATCCCTACACTGCATTGTGGTGGATTCTTTTTCTGGGAGGCGCGCTGCTTTTGTTTCGAAGGGAGCTGAAAGAAAGCCGGGAAAAGCCCTGTATCCGTCTGATGGTGCTTTATCCTGCCGTGCTTATGGGCATGACAGCCATTGCGGTAACCCTTCCGTTACGCTTTGGCCCCGACTATCTGTGGGCGGCCGTGGGCGCGGTTTTGTTTGCCGTTTCAGACCTTATGGTGGGAAAAGGGTTTTTTCGAAAACTTTCCCTGCCGGCGGATGTGCTGGCGCTGGGGATGTACTATGCAGGCATTTTCTGTATTGCCATGATGACATGGATTTGAAGAAGGAGGACAGGGTGGAAAACGACGGGAATGACCGGATCCTGATTCCCGAAAGGGAAGAAAAACTATGGGGGCAGGTGTGCCGGTATGCGCAGGAATGTTCCTGGAGCGGCGGGAAATACCTGGCGGAAGCATATCTGAAAAGAACCGGTTTTGGGGAAGCGTATATTGTCAGCCACCATGACGGTCTGTACGAAAAGTATGGCTATGTACATGTGGATACCAGGCCGGCCTATTGGGGAGAAATGCAGAAAATTTACCGGCATATTTTCTGATAGGCACAGCCGGCGGCTGCAAAAAGGAATGCACTTTTTGCAGCCGTATTTAGGATTTAGTCCTGCACCTGCAAAATCCCCGAAATATCCGTACTGATCAGCATGGAATAATTGGTGTGGTAGATGACGAACCCGGGTTTTGCCCCGGCCACTTTCTTCACCTGCTTTTTTTCCACGTAGTCCACTTCCGCCTTTTCCTGGTCTTTGGCGGTGGAATAATGGGCCGCCAGCCGGGCGGCTTCCTCAAAGGTGCGGTCGGGCAGGGGGGCGCCGCCGGATTTGACGATAACGTGGGAACCGGGCATTCCCTTGGCGTGGAACCACCAGTCGCTGCCGGAAGCGAAATGGAAGGTCAGCTCTTCGTTTTGCAGGTTGTTCTTCCCCACATACATATGGAAGCCGTCGCTGCTGATATAATGGAAGGGGCGGCTGGTGATTTTTACCTTTTTTGTACCGGCCCTGCGGCGGATATAGCCGCTTTGGATGAGTTCTTCCTTGATCTGCACCAGGTCTTCTTCCTTCTGGGCGATGTCCAGGGCGTTGCCGACAGACTGCAGGTGAAGGATTTCTTCCTGCACTTCCTTTGTCAGGACGCTTAAGGCCTCGAAAGTGCGTTTGAGCTTATTGTACTTTTCAAAATACCGTTTTGCGTTTTCCGTGGCGGTAAGTTGGGGATCCAACGGGATCGTGACCTCCTCGCCGGTATAGTAGTTGACTGCCTTTAAGGATTTTGCACCGGGGGCCGCGCTGTAGCCGTAGGTGTTGAGCAATTCCCCGTAAATCCGGTACTGATCCCTCTTTTGCGTATCCTTCAGCTGTTTTTGCTGCAGGTCATATTTGCGCACGTTGCGCTCCAGGGCCGTGGAAACGATCCGGCGCAGATCCGAAGAACGCTGCCGGATCCGGGTGATCCGGTTCTTTTGCGTATAGTATGCTTCCAGCAGGGGAGAGATCCGGTCGAAATGTTTCAGGGAAGCCTCGGGCCAGGAGGTCAGGGTTACGGCGGCGTATTCCGCCGGTACGCCGTTTTCAAAAGCAATGCAGGGGGAGAAACGCCCCTGCCGCACGTCGTCCATCAGGGAGGAAAAAGCCCGCCAGAGAGCTTCCCGGTCCCGGTCCGGACAGGCCGCCGTGGCCAGGTCCGCGGCCCCGCCGGCCCGGTAACAGATTTCGTGGGCAATGGCGGGGGAAAGACCGGTAAAGGAAGTATAAAGGGCTTTATAGCACTCCATGGGACGAAAGAAAACCCGGTCCCAAAAAACTTCCCGGGAAACGGTCAGCGGATCCAGTTTATCCTGGGTATGGGGGATAAAGTAGGGCTTTCCGGGCAGCACTTCCCGCACGGAGCTGACCAGGCCGGAAATATGCTTGATGCTGTCGATAATCCGGTCTTCTTCGTCACAGAAGATGATATTGCTGTGTTTGCCCATGATCTCTGCGATGAGCTTCTTGCGCCGCAGATCCCCCAGTTCATCCAGATGTTCCACCGTAAAGCAGACGATCCGCTCCAGCCCGGGCTGGCTGATATCCACGATTCGCCCGTTTTGGATATGTTTGCGCAAAAGCATGCAGAAGTTGGGCGCCGTGGCCGGGCTGGGCTTATTTTCATCGGTCAGGTACAAAAGCGGCAGCGAAGCGCTGGCGCTGATACAAAGGCGCAGGGTGCGGGAGCCGTTTTTGATGGTGAGCAAAAGCTCATCCGGCTCCGGCTGCGCAATTTTGGAAAGCCGTCCTTCCAAAAGGGCGGACTTAAAATCGCTCACCAGATTGGCGATGGTAATGCCGTCAAAAGCCATAAAAACCTCCATTCCGGGCCGGACATGACCGCCCGGATTCACTTGCCAAATGTCCTAAAAAACTAGTATAGCAGAATACTTGACGGAAAGAAAGCGTTACTTTATAATAAGATGGATTATCAGCAACAGTATGTCCTGCCTGTCGGGACTGCTGCAAAAGAAAAAGGGCGTGGGAAAACAGATGATTAAGAGCATGACCGGGTTTGGCAGATGCGAGGTCTGCGAGGCCGACTACAGGATTACCGTAGAGATGAAATCCGTAAATCACCGCTATCTGGACTTGAACCTGAAGATGCCCAGGAAGCTTGGCCCGTTTGAAGCGGCTGTCCGCAGCCTGCTCAAAGGATACGTACAGAGGGGCAAGCTGGATGTTTACGTCAACTGCGAGGACCTTGCGCAGAGAAACGTGGCCGTCCGGTATAACCGGGGCGCGGCTCTTGAGTATCTTCGCTACCTAAAGCAGATGCAGGAGGAGTTCGGCCTGGAAAACGATGTGAAGCTGTCCGTCCTTTCCCGTTATCCGGAAGTTTTTTCCATGGAAGAGACCCAGCCGGATGAAGAAGGGCTGTGGAAGGTCTTTGAGAAGGCGCTGCAGGGTGCGCTGCAGGAGCTGTCCGCCGCCCGGGTGGCGGAAGGGGCCAACCTGCAGAAGGATCTTTTGGAGAAGCTTAGCGGGATGCTTTTGCATGTTGCTTTTATTGAGGAAAGATCTCCGCAGATTGTTGCGGAGTACCGTGCGAAGCTGGAAGAGCGGGTCCGGGAGCTTTTAGACGGGGTGCAGCCGGATGAGGGACGCCTTCTGACGGAAGTGACGGTTTATGCGGATAAGGTCTGCGTGGACGAAGAGATCGTCCGTCTGAAAAGCCATATCGAAGCAATGAAAAAGGAGCTTCTGTCCGGCAAAAGCGTGGGACGCAAACTGGATTTCCTGGCGCAGGAGATGAACCGGGAGGCCAATACGATCCTGTCAAAGACCACGGATCTGGAGCTGTCCAACCGGGGGATCGATTTAAAGACCGAGATTGAGAAGGTGCGGGAGCAGATCCAGAATATCGAGTAAAAACCGTTTCGGGGTGGAAAAAGAAATGAGCCGGTTCATCCATATCGGATTTGGAAATATCGTGAATACGGATAAGATTATTGCAGTGGTAAGTCCGGAGTCCGCGCCGGTGCGCAGGCTGGTCCAGCGCTGCCGGGAGGCCGGGACGGCCGTGGACGCTACCCAGGGAAGAAAGACAAAGGCCGTGCTGGTCATGGAAAACAGCCAGCTGATTTTGTCCGCGCTTTTGCCGGAAACCATCTGCGCCAGGGCGCAGCTTCCGGAGGCGGAAGAGGCGGCAGAAGAAAAAGAGAGGGAGTGACGGGATGCAAAGAAAGGGAATTTTAATCGTGGTATCCGGCTTTTCCGGCGCGGGGAAAGGCACCCTGATGAAAAAGCTGGTGGAGCGCTACGACAACTATGCGCTGTCCGTTTCCATGACGACGCGCAGCCCCAGGCCCGGGGAAAAGGAGGGCGTTTCCTACTTTTTCGTAGACAAAGAGGAGTTCGAGCGCTGCATCGGACAGGATGGGCTGATCGAATACGCCAGCTACTGCGGCAACTATTACGGGACCCCCAGGCCCTGGGTGGAGCAGCAGCTGGAAGCGGGCAGGGACGTGGTCTTGGAGATTGAGATCCAGGGAGCCCTGAAAGTAAAGGAAAAGTTTCCGGACGCCCTGCTTTTGTTTGTGATGACGCCTACGGCGCAGGAGCTGAAACGGCGTCTGGAAGGCCGGGGGACCGAATCCCACGAGGTGATTCTGGGCCGGCTGCAGCGGGCTGTGGAAGAGTCTTACGGGATTGAAGCATATGATTATCTGGTCGTCAACGATGACCTGGACGAATGTCTTCGGCAGATGAACCGGATTATCGACGCGGCGCGAATGCGTCCGTCGCGCAACAGGGAATTTATCGAACAGTTCCGTACAGAGCTGAATGAAATCTTGAAAGGAGAAAATTAACCATGTTACATCCGTCTTATTCTGACCTGATCAAAGTTGTCAACCAGGACGTGGAACCCGGAGAGGAGAAGATTGTCAACAGCCGTTATTCCATCGTTATGGCGACCGCAAAGAGGGCCAGACAGATTATCGGGGGCCATGAGCCCATGGTGCGCATCAAGCCCGGGGAAAAGCCCCTTTCCATCGCGGTAGAAGAGCTTCGGCAGGGCAAGATCAAGATTCTGGGCGAGGAAGAACCACAAACCCAGCAGGAACAGGAGTAAAAAGGATTGAACAAGCGGATTTTACTGATATCTCTGGGCTGTGATAAAAACCTGGTGGATTCGGAGATGATGCTGGGGCAGCTGGCCGGGAAAGGATATACGTTTACCGACGACGAGGACGAGGCGGAGATTGCGGTGGTCAACAGCTGCTGTTTTATCAACGACGCCAAAGAGGAGAGCATCAACACCATCCTGCAGCTTGCGGAACGAAAAAAAGAGGGGCAGCTGAAGGCGCTGATCGTCTGCGGCTGCCTCGCGCAGCGTTATGCGGATGAAATGCAGGCCGAGATCCCGGAAGTGGACGCTATCGTTGGGACCACGGCTTTTGACAGCATCGCGCAGGCTGTGGAAGAAGTGATGGAGGGCTGCCCGCACAATCATCTGGAGGACATTAACAGGGACTGTATTTACGGGCTGCCCAGAAGCGTTACCACAGGCGGGCATTATGCCTACTTAAAGATTGCGGAAGGATGCAATAAGCGCTGCACCTACTGCGTGATTCCTTCCGTGCGGGGCAACTACCGTTCCGTGCCCATGGAGTCTTTGGTGCGGGAGGCCCGCACCCTTGTGGCAGGCGGCGCAAAGGAGCTGATCCTGGTGGCGCAGGAAACCACCATTTACGGGGTGGATCTGTATGGGGAGAAAATGCTTCCGGAGCTGCTTCGCAAGCTTTCTTCCATCGAAGGGCTGGTCTGGATCCGGCTGCTGTACTGTTATCCGGAGGAGATTACGGATGAGCTTATCGAGGTGATCCGGGACAGCAAAAAAGTCTGTCATTATCTGGATATGCCCATTCAGCACGCGTCGGACAAAATCCTGGCCAGGATGGGAAGAAAGACCCGCAGGGAAGAGCTGGAAGCTTTGATTTACAGGCTGCGGGAAGAGATTCCGGATATCTGCCTTAGGACTACCCTGATCAGCGGTTTCCCCGGGGAAACGGAAAAAGACCACGAAATCCTCCTGGAATTTGTCAATGAGATGGAGTTTGACCGTCTGGGCGTTTTCCCTTATTCCCAGGAGGAAGACACGCCTGCGGCCGGGATGCCGGACCAGGTGGAAGAGGATGTGAAATTAAAGCGGCAGGCCGAGATCATGGCATTGCAGCAGGATATTGCCTTCGATAAGGCGGAGTCTTTTGCCGGACAGACGGTAACCGCCATGGTGGAAGGAAAGGTGGCGGACGAGGACGCCTACGTGGCCAGGACCTGGCGGGACGCCCCCAATGTGGACGGCTATCTTTTCATCAATACCGGCCGGGAACTGATGACCGGGGATTTTGTGCAGGTACGGGTGACCGGTTCCTATGAATACGACCTGATAGGAGAATTGGAAGATGAATTTACCAAATAAACTGACCATTGCACGGGTAATTATGATTCCCTTTTTTGTCCTGTTTCTGCTGACAGGGCTGGGAGGGGCAGCGTCCAAGTGGATTGCGCTGGCCATTTTCATCATTGCCAGTCTGACCGACCTGCTGGACGGCCATATCGCCCGGAAATATAACCTTGTGACCAACTTCGGAAAGTTCATGGACCCGCTGGCGGACAAGCTTTTGGTCTGCGCGGCCATGATCTGTCTGGTGGAAATGGGCAGGCTGCCCGCGTGGATTGTCATCGTGATCATCAGCCGGGAGTTTATTATCAGCGGATTCCGGCTGATTGCCTCCGATAACGGCAGGGTAATTGCCGCCAGCTACTGGGGCAAATTCAAGACCACGTTCCAGATGCTGATGATCTGCCTGATGATTGCGGACATTGCGCAGATTGCCGTTGTGACGGCGGCGGTGATGTGGATCGCCCTGGTCCTGACCGTGGTGTCTTTGGTGGATTATCTGGTGAAAAACAAAGACGTGCTGTCGGAACAGCACTGATTTTCCTTAAAAAACGGCTTAGAGGACAGATACCATGACAGTAGAACTGATTTCCGTGGGAACGGAGATCCTTTTAGGCAATATTATAAATACCAATGCGGCATGGCTGGCAGGGCAGTGTGCTGCCCTGGGGCTTTCCTGCTACTATCAAAGCACGGTGGGAGACAATGCAGCGCGGCTTTGCGAAACGCTTAAAACGGCGCTGGGACGTTCGGACGCCGTGATCCTTTCCGGCGGCCTGGGGCCCACCACGGACGACCTGACCAAAGAAACCGCAGCGGATGTAATGGGGATGCCCCTGGTGGAGGACCCCAGAAGCCTGGAGCGGATTGAAGCCTATTTCAGGATCCGCGGCCTGGAAATGACGGAAAACAACAAAAAGCAGGCGCTGGTCCCGGCCGGGGCCGTGGTGCTGGATAACGACAACGGTACCGCGCCGGGGCTGATCCTGGAAAAAGGCGAAAAGAGGGTGATCCTCCTGCCCGGTCCGCCCAACGAGCTTATCCCTATGTTTCAAGAACAGGTCAGACCCTACCTGCAGCGTCTGGAACCCGGGATCCTCTATTCCAGGACGGTGAAAATCTGCGGGATCGGGGAGAGTAAGGCGGCTTTCCTGGTACAGGATTTGATCGACAGTCAGACCAATCCCACCATTGCGCCCTATGCCAAAACCGGCGAAGTGCACTTAAGGGTGACTGCCCGGGCGCAGAATGAAAAAGAAGCCAAAAGCCTGGTCAAACCCGTGGTAAAGGAGCTGGAAAGACGTTTCGGCCAGGATATCTATACCACAAAAGAAGAGATTTCCCTGGAACAGGCGGTGGTGGACCTTTTGCTGGAAAAAAAGATGACGGTGTGCACCATAGAGTCCTGCACCGGCGGGATGCTGGCAGCCCGCCTGATCAATGTCCCCGGGGTTTCGGAGACTTTCCGTGCGGGGTTTGTCACCTATTCCAATAAGGCAAAGCGGAAAGTGGCCGGTGTGAAAAAGAAAACCCTGCAAAAATATGGGGCGGTAAGCGCCCAGACCGCGGCGGAGATGGCCTGCGGGGCGGCCAGGGCGGCCCATGCGGACGTAACCGTTTCCGTGACGGGAATCGCGGGCCCGGACGGAGGAAGCCGGGAAAAACCGGTAGGACTGGTTTATATCGGCTGCTGCGTGGCGGGAAGGACGGCGGTGCAGGAATACCGTTTCGTGGGCAACCGGGGGAAAATCCGGGAGTCCGCGGTGTCGGCGGCCCTGACCCTCGTGCGCAGATGCATCCTGGAAGCAGAATCTTAAGGACAGCATAACAGGCCGCAGGGGCGGGGGAAAGGGTACGAAAAAGCGAAGAAATGACGGGACGGAGTGCAAAAAGAGAGGTTTGCAGCCGTCCCGTTTTATGTTACCATAGAAAATGCAGGAGGCAGGGGACATCCGCAAAACGGCCCGCAGACGGGGCCGAAAATCGGAATTGACAAAGAAGGACCGATGTATTATGATGATAGAAACCAAACATCAGTTCGGGAAAGGAAACGATTATGGAAAGAGAAGAGAAATTAAAGGCGCTGGACGCCGCCATCGCCCATCTGGAGAAGGAGTACGGCAAGGGCACGGTGATGAAGCTGGGCGACCCGGCCAACCAGATGAATATAGAGACGATTCCCACGGGATCTTTGAGCCTGGATATTGCCCTGGGGCTGGGCGGGATTCCCAAGGGAAGGATCGTGGAGATTTACGGGCCCGAGTCCAGCGGTAAGACCACCGTCACCCTCCATATGATCGCGGAGGTGCAAAAACGCGGCGGCATCGCGGGCTTCATCGATGCGGAGCATGCCCTGGACCCGGTCTATGCCCGCAATATCGGCGTGGATATTGACAATCTTTACATTTCCCAGCCGGATAACGGGGAACAGGCTTTGGAGATTACAGAGACCATGGTCCGTTCCGGCGCTATCGATATCGTAGTGGTGGACTCCGTCGCTGCCCTGGTGCCCAAGGCGGAGATTGAAGGGGACATGGGGGACAGCCATGTGGGCCTGCAGGCCCGCCTGATGTCCCAGGCGCTTCGCAAGCTCACCGCCGTGATCAGCAAGTCCAACTGTACGGTGGTATTTATCAACCAGCTGCGTGAGAAGGTGGGCGTGATGTTCGGCAATCCCGAGACCACCACCGGCGGGCGCGCGCTGAAGTTTTATTCTTCCGTCCGGCTGGATGTGCGCCGGATCGAGGCCTTAAAGCAGGGAGGGGAGGTCATCGGGAACCGGACCAGGGTCAAGGTAGTCAAGAACAAGATCGCGCCCCCGTTTAAAGAAGCGGAGTTTGATATTATGTTTGGCAAGGGGATTTCCGTGACCGGGGATATTCTGGACCTGGCGGCCGGCATCAATATAGTGAACAAAAGCGGGGCCTGGTACGCCTACGACGGCAATAAGATCGGCCAGGGCCGGGAAAATGCCAAGAACTACCTGCAGGAGAATCCTGCGGTCTGTGCCGAAATCGAGAAAAAGGTCCGGGAACATTTCGGGCTGGTTCCCAAAGAGGACGGCGCGGACGGCACGGGCCCTGACGCAAAAGAGAAAGGGGAGCAGGCCAAAGGATGATCGTGACCGGGATTGAAGAAGTGTCACGCAGCCGAAGCAAAGTCTGCCTGGAAGGAGATTTCGCCTTTGTCCTGTACAAAGGCGAAATCCGTTTTTACGGGATCCGGGAAGGGGAAGATCTTCCGGAAGAAAGCTGCCGGGAGATACTGGATGAGCTTTTGCCCAAGCGGGCCACGCTGCGCTGTATGCATCTTCTTAAGGACAGGGCCTATACGGAGGGGCAGCTGCGCCGCAAGCTGGATATGGCCGGCTATCCTCCCTGCAGCATAGGGCGCGCGCTGGAATATGTGAAGTCTTACGGATATGTGGATGATTTGCGTTACGCCCTGGACTACATTCAGAATCAGAAGGAGAAAAAGAGCCGCCGCGTCATGGAGTGCGACCTGGTGCGAAAAGGGGTTCCCGGCGACATCATCGGGGAGGCTTTTAGGCGCAGCCAAGAAGAAAACGGCCCGGATGAAGAGGCGCTGGCCCGGAAACTGCTTCGGAAAAAGCATTTTGACCCGCAGACGGCGGACCGGGAACAGCTGCGCAAAATGAGCGCTTTTTTGTATCGGAAGGGAATCGGCGGACAGATCATACGTAAGCTGATTTTCACAGAAGCACTTGACATAAATGACGATATTGTTTAAAATTGAAGTGTTGTAAAGCTGATTATAAGAATGTATTTTCCGCTACATTTCTATAACTGATATCGTACAATGAAAATTTAATAAGGAGGTGCTCCTGTAATGTTGGGACCAATCGTGATAGCGGTAATCGTTACCCTGCTTATTTCTGTCCCGGTTACCGCTAAAATCGCTTCCGACCGCAGCAAAAAGCTGATGGAGGAGCAGATCGGAAATGCGGAGGACAAGGCCAGAGAGATCATCGATGAAGCATTGAAGACTGCCGAAGCCAAGAAACGGGAAGGACTGCTGGAAGTGAAGGAAGAATCCATTCGTACCAAAAACGAACTGGATAAAGAGATCAAGGAACGCAGGGCCGAAGTACAGCGCTTTGAGAGGCGGGTGCAGCAGAAGGAAGAGAACATCGACAAGAAAGCCGATGCGATGGAGAAGAAAGAGGCTCATCTGGCGAAGAGGGAAGAGGAGATACGCAGGCAGAGGGATGAGATTTCCCGTCTGAACGAACAGCGGATACAGGAACTGGAAAGAATCTCTGGTTTGACCTCCGACCAGGCAAAAGACTACTTGTTGAAAATTGTGGAAGATGAAGTGAAGCATGAATCGGCCGTGATGATCAAGGAGATGGAACATCGGGCCAAGGAAGAAGCGGACAAGAAGGCAAAGGAATATGTGGTGAACGCCATTCAGAAATGTGCGGCCGACCATGTATCCGAAGCAACCATCTCCGTGGTCCAGCTTCCCAACGACGAGATGAAAGGGCGTATTATCGGCCGCGAAGGAAGGAATATCCGGACGCTGGAGACGCTGACGGGCGTGGATCTGATTATAGACGATACGCCGGAAGCGGTGGTGCTGTCCGGGTTCGACCCCATCCGCCGTGAAGTTGCCCGTATCGCGCTGGAAAAGCTGATCGTGGATGGGCGGATTCATCCTGCGAGAATCGAAGAGATGGTGGAAAAGGCTCAGCGGGAAGTAGAGACGATGATCAAGGAAGAAGGGGAAGCCGCACTGCTGGAAGTGGGTGTGCACGGCATCCATCCGGAGCTTATCAGACTGCTGGGCAAGATGAAGTTCAGAACGAGTTATGGTCAGAATGCATTGAAGCATTCCATCGAAGTTGCACAGCTGTCCGGCCTGCTGGCTGCAGAACTGGGGCTGGACGTTCGTATGGCAAAGAGGGCCGGCCTGCTGCATGATATCGGCAAGGCAGTGGACCATGAAATGGAAGGCTCCCATATTCAGCTGGGCGCAGAGCTTTGCAAGAAGTATAAGGAATCGGCTACCGTGATTAACGCGGTGGAATCCCACCACGGGGACGTGGAGCCCACATCCCTGATCGCCTGTATCGTGCAGGCGGCGGATACCATTTCCGCAGCCCGTCCGGGTGCACGCAGGGAGACGCTGGAAACTTATACCAGCAGGCTGAAACAATTAGAAGACATTTCCAACAATTTCAAAGGTGTAGACAAATCTTTTGCCATTCAGGCGGGCAGAGAGATTCGGGTGATGGTAGTTCCAGAGCAGATTTCGGATGCGGATATGGTACTGCTGGCCCGGGATATTTCCAAGCAGATCGAAGCGGAACTGGAATACCCCGGACAGATCAAAGTCAACGTCATCCGGGAGAGCCGGGTAACCGACTACGCAAAATAAGCATTTGCATGAACATGAGGCTGCTGCACAGAACTTTCGGAGAAAATTCTCGGGTTCTGGCAGCAGTTTTTGTATGGCGAAAAGGAGAGGACAAATGGCGGAAGAATTTAAGAGACTGGGCAGAAGGCTGGTTTATGAAGGAACCATTATCAATTATTACAGGGATACGGTGCAGGTGCCAAACGGCAACGTGGTGGAATGGGATTTTATTGGCCATAAGGGGGCGGCAGCCGTGGTTCCCGTACGGGAAGACGGGAAGATCCTGATGGTGCGCCAGTGGAGAAACGCCCTGGACCGTTATACGCTGGAGATCCCGGCCGGCGGATTGAACGGCAAAGAGCCGACCAGGGACGCCGCGGCCAGGGAACTGCAGGAGGAGACGGGATATGTTTCGGAGGATTTAAGCCTCCTGATTACCATTCGGACCACAGTGGCTTTCTGCAATGAAAAGATTGATATTTATGTGGCCCGGCATTTAAAGCCCGGCCATCAGCATCTGGACGAAGACGAATTTATTGATGTAAAGGCTTATGACGTGGAGGAACTGTGCGAAATGATCTATTCCGGGCAGATCGAGGACTCCAAGACCATTGCGGCGATTATGAGCTACCGGAACAAATACTGCTGAAATCCGGCGTCTGTATCCCCTGGGCTGCGCATATATTTGAATGAAGCGGATTCGGGGGTATTTTATGGTTTTCTGGAAGCTGGGGCGAAAGGAGACGAGGATATGGACGGTTCTCTTTTTGATCGGGTTTATGGGCGGGATCATGGCGGTCTGCCTGTTCCCGGGGCCTCTGATGGAAAACACAGGGTTTCTGGACGCTTCCTTTCTGACGAAGCTGCGCTTTTTGGAAATCAATAGAAACGGTTTGTTCCTGTTTTCCCTGCGCAGCCGCCTGACTGCCGCAGCCGTCCTCCTCCTTTTGTCCGCGGCCGGGGCAGACCGGGCAGGGACGTCCTGCTTTCTGCTTTTTGGAGGGCTGTCCGCCGGAACGGTGATGACCGTGCTTTCCGCACGCTACGGGGCGGGCGGGCTTCTTTTGTTTGCGGGCTGTATCCTGCCCCATCAGCCGGTCCTGGTCCCGGGGTATTTGCTGCTGATGGACTGGTGTGCCCAAAAGCCGGGGAAGAAAAAACTGCTTCTCCCGCTTGCGGTTGTCATAACAGGATGTTTTCTGGAGAGTTATGTTAATCCGATTGTTTTAAAAGTGGTGTTAAGATTGTTTTTTGGCTGAAGAAAACAGGGAAATTCCACATTGCTTTTCTGCGGTAAATTGATTATAATGTTTTCCATAACGGGTGGGAAGTTACGGTCAATTTGATTCAAAAGAAGGGTTCAATGTGGGATGGAGGAGCAGATTCAGGCGTTTATCGCTTATTTACATAATGTAAAGGGGACTTCCCGGAATACGGAGCTGTCCTATCAGAGGGATTTGAAAAAACTGGAAAGCTTTTTGAAGCTGCAGGGGATTGGGGAGGTGGAGCAGATTACGGCAACCTCTCTCAATTCCTATGTCCGCCATCTGGAGCAGGAGCAGTTCAAGGCGGCCACCATTTCAAGAAATATCGCCTCTGTGAGGGCGTTTTGCCATTTCCTCCTCCGGGAAAAGATTGTGGCGGCGGATCTTTCAGAGAACTTAAAAGCGCCCCGCGTGGAAAAGAAAGTCCCGGGGGTTTTGTCACTGGAAGAAGTGGAAAAGCTTCTGGAGCAGCCGGGCAGGGAAAATCCCAAGGAGATCCGCGACCGGGCCATGCTGGAGCTTTTGTACGCCACGGGGATCCGGGTGTCCGAGCTGATCGGCCTGACCCTGGAAGATGTGAATATGCAGATGAGTTACATTATCTGCCACGACAGGGCAAAAGAAAGGGCGGTTCCTTTTGGGAGCAAGGCCAGGGAGGCCCTTACCGAATATTTTTTCAAAGCAAGAAGCAGTATGCTGAAAGATCCGGAGGAAAAGGCCCTGTTTGTCAACTGTTCCGGAAAGCCTATGAGCCGGCAGGGATTCTGGAAGCTGGTGAAGGCCTATGCCCATAAGGCCGGGATTACGGAGGAAATTACCCCTCATACGCTGAGACATTCCTTTGCGGCCCATCTGGTAGCCAACGGGGCGGACCTGCGCAGCGTGCAGGAGATGCTGGGACATTCCGATATTGCCACCACGCAGGTTTATGCCAGGATGAACCGCAACCATATCCGGGAGGTATATGCAAAAGCGCATCCCAGGGGATGAAAGGGCAGGATCCCCTCAGGATGCGCTTTTATAACAGGTAATTTTTACAAAGTCAGGTCTGCGATATCGTACAAAAGCCGTTCGGAGTCCTTCCAGCCCAGGCAGGGATCGGTAATGGACTTGCCGTAGACGCCTCCGCCCACTTTCTGGCAGCCTTCCTCAATATAGCTTTCGATCATCACGCCCTTGACCAGGTTGCGGATGTCCGGGCTTAAACGGCGGCTGTGGAGCACTTCCCGGACGATACGGACCTGCTGCTCATACTGTTTGTTGGAGTTGGAATGGTTGGCGTCAATGATGCAGGCGGGATTTTTTAAATCCCGTTCGTTGTACAGTGTCAGCAGGGTGTTCAGGTCTTCATAGTGATAGTTGGGCAGATTGCGGCCGTGCTTGTTGGTGGCGCCCCGCAGGACGGTGTGGGCCAGTTCGTTGCCGCTTGTATGGACCTCCCAGCCCCGGTAGATAAAGGAATGGGGGTGCTGGGCGGCGTAGACGGAGTTGAGCATAACCGAGAAATCGCCGCTGGTGGGGTTTTTCATGCCGGCGGGTACGTCGAAACCGCTGACCGTAAGGCGGTGCTGCTGATCTTCCACGCTGCGCGCGCCGATGGCTACATAGGAAAGGATGTCCGAGACATACCCCCAGTTTTCGGGATAGAGCATTTCGTCGGCTGCTGTCAGGCCGGATTCTTCAAAAGCCCGGATGTGCATTTTGCGCATGGCGATAAGGCCCTGCAGGAAATCTTCCTTCTTCCCGGGATCGGGCTGATGGACGATGCCTTTGTAGCCTTCGCCGGTGGTGCGGGGTTTGTTGGTATAAATCCGGGGAATGAGGATCAGCCGGTCCGAAACTTTTTCGTTGACTTTGGCCAGGCGGCTGATATAGTCGCAGACAGCGTCTTCATTGTCCGCGGAGCAGGGTCCGATGATGACCAAGAAGCGGTCGCTTTCCCCGGTAATTACGTCCCGGATCTGTTTGTCGCGGAGGGCCTTTAGGCGGGCGAATTCTTTGGGAACCGGATACTGTTCCCGGATTTCGTCCGGAGTGGGCAGTTTTTTTATGAATTCAAAGCTCATCTTTCGTCGTTCTCCCTGAAATAGTAGTCGTGTATTTGTGCATATTTTCTGTATTTTAATGCACGCTTATTATAGTATACAAAACGGCGGCGCGCAAGGGCGGATTGAGGCCGTACAGGGGGTTAAGGCCTTTTTTGAGGGGAACTTTTCAAAAAGGAACGCAGGATCAGGCAGCTTGCGGAAGCCACCAGCAGCTGGCCGGCCAGCATTCCCCAAAGATACCCCTGGATGCCGAAGCAGGGAACGGCGAAGAAGACAAAGGCCAGACGGGTCATAAGGGAGAGCATGTTTAAGGCAAAGGTAGCCCCGGTACGTCCCAGTCCGTTTAAAACGGAGAGCAGGGTGGTGTTCAGATAGAGAAAGGGGCACAAAAAGCTTAAGGTGCGAAGGAACCGGCCGGTAAGCTCACTGTGGAAGAGAAAAGATCCCAGGAAATTTCCGGACACAAAAAAGAGGATCAGGCAGGAAAATCCCAGAAGCAGGCAGTAACGGACGCATTTGAGGACTGCGGTACGGATGGCCGAAAGGTCGCCGTTGGCGTCCGCCTCGGCCACCAGCGGCATGAGAAGCACGGAGACCGAGTTGGTCAGGGCCCCGGGAAAAAGGATGCAGGTCATGGCCATGCCGGTGAAAACGCCGTAAACGGAGAGGGCCTGGGCCTGGCTGTAGCCAAACTGCTGCAGGCTGGCAGGAAGCCGGGCGGATTCCACCGCGCCCAGAAGGTGGAGAAAGACCCGGTTGGCAGACAGCGGGGCGGCAAACATAAGCAGGCGGCCCACGACGGCCGGATAGCGGGCCGTGGCCGGGGCGCGAAAGGGCATTTGGCCGGTAAAGTGAAACCAGGCCATAGGCAGGGAAACCAGGGTGGAGGCAAACTCGCCGATGACCAGTCCCACGGCCGCCACATTGATGGAAAAGACCACATCGTGGATTTGGGCGTATTCCCAGAATAAGAAAACGCTGCCCACCCGGAAACACTGTTCCACCAGCTGGCAGAGTGCGGGAATACCGGCTTTGCGGATGCCGTAATAATAGCCGTTGATGCAGGAATGCAGGCAGGCGGCGGGGAAGGAAAGGGCTGCGATGCGAAGAAGCGGGGCACAGCGGGGCTCCAGCAGCAGGGAACCGGCGATGAATTCCGAGCAGCGGTAGATCAAGGCAGCGCAGCCGGCGGAAAGGATTCCGGAAAAGAGCATGCCGGATAGAAGGATGCGCAGCCGGTCGGCCGTGCGGGAAGGGCCGGACTGCCCGGCCGTAAATTTGGAAACGGCGCTTTGGATGCCGGAAGTGCACAGGGCGAAGGTAAGGGAGAGGACAGGATTCATCAGTTCATAGATCCCCATTCCTTCTTCCCCGAACATGCGGGAGAGGAAAATGCGGTAAAAAAAGCCGATGATACGGCTGGACAGGCCGGCAGCGGTCAGAATGAGGGTCCCTTTGATCAGCGCGTTTTTTTTCATAACCGCCTCCGGGGCAGCAGGGTATATGGATATATATGCCAACGGGCGCACAAGACAGAACTTCAGCAAAAAAAGGATGGACAGAATGGAAAAGGAAAAAATTGTGGTAGGCATGTCCGGCGGGGTGGATTCTTCCGTGGCGGCATGGCTGTTAAAGCAGCAGGGATATGAAGTGCTGGGCGTTACCATGCGCCATTTTTCAAAAACGGATGAAATCGAAGACGATGCGGCCAAAGCATGCGCCCAGCTGGGAATTGCCTGGGAAGCGGTGGACGTAAGGGACGCTTTTTGCAGTACGGTAATGCGGGAGTTTGCGCAGGAATATGTGCGGGGGCGAACCCCCAATCCGTGCGTGACCTGCAACCGGGAGATAAAATGGAAAGCCCTTTTGGACTATGCGGACCAAAAAGGGGCTTTTGGCATTGCCACGGGACATTACGCCCGGATCGACCGGCTGCCAAACGGAAGGCTTACGGTCGCCAACGCGGCTTTCGCCCAAAAAGACCAGACCTATGCCCTTTACCGGCTGACCCAGGAGCAGCTTTTGCGTACCAGGATGCCGCTTGGGGCATATTCCAAGGAAGAAGTGCGCAGGATGGCGGCGGATGCAGGCCTTTTGACGGCCCAAAAAAAGGACAGCCAGGAAATCTGTTTTATCCCGGACGGCGACTATGCTTCCTTTATCCCTACCTTTCTTGGAAAAGAGCAGGCGGGCAGTGCGGTTTTGCCCGGGAATTTTGTGGACCGGGAAGGGACGGTGCTGGGCCGGCACAGGGGAATCGTCCACTATACCATCGGCCAGAGAAAAGGACTTGGCCTTGCCATGGGACACCCGGTCTTTGTTACGCAGATCCGGCCGGATTCCCGGGAAGTGGTGATCGGGGAAAACGAGGACCTGTTTACCACAAAACTGACATGCAGCCATATCAACCTTATGGCGGAAGAAAGACTGGAAGGGGAACGCCGTGTGCTGGGCCGGATCCGCTATGGGCATAAGGGGACCATGTGCCGGATCAGGCCGGAGGGGAAAGACCGGTGGAGCTGCGAATTTGAGGAACCGGTGCGCGCCGTGACCGCCGGCCAGTCCGCCGTATTTTATGAGGACGGCCATATTTTTGGCGGCGGAATCATTGAAGGATGAAGGTTTGCCTGCTTTCATTGACCGTACGGGAAAGCCTATGGTAAAATGACCCTGCAGATTGATAAAAGAAAGGATGGAAAGCCTATGAGCACAGACAGATATACCAGCCCGCTGTCCGAGCGTTATGCCAGCAGCCGGATGCAGTACATTTTTTCACAGGATATGAAATTCAGGACGTGGAGGAGGCTGTGGATCGCCCTGGCCGAGACGGAAAAGGAACTTGGGCTTCCGATTACCCAGGAGCAGATCGACGAGTTAAAGAGCCACCGGGACGATATTAACTATGATGTGGCCAGGGCCCGGGAAAAGGAAGTCCGTCACGATGTGATGAGCCACGTATATGCTTATGGGGTCCAGTGCCCGAAGGCAAAGGGGATTATCCATCTGGGCGCTACCTCCTGCTATGTGGGGGACAATACGGATATCATTGTGATGGCGGAGGCGCTGAAGCTGGTGAGAAGCAAGCTTTTGAATGTGATTTCCGAGCTTGCGGATTTTGCGGACCGCTATAAGGCGCTGCCTACGCTGGCCTTTACCCATTTCCAGCCGGCCCAGCCTACCACCGTAGGCAAGCGGGCTACCCTCTGGATGCAGGAATTTTACATGGACCTGCAGGATTTGGAATATGTACTGGGCAGCCTGCGCCTTCTGGGATCAAAGGGGACTACGGGTACCCAGGCCTCTTTTTTGGAACTGTTTGAAGGGGACCAGCAGAAGGTGGACCGGCTGGATCCCATGATCGCAGAGAAGATGGGCTTTCCGGGCTGTTATCCGGTGTCCGGACAGACCTATTCCCGCAAAGTGGACACCAGGGTGATGAACGTACTGGCCGGGATTGCCGCCAGCGCCCACAAAATGTCCAACGACATCCGGCTTTTGCAGCATTTAAAGGAGGTGGAGGAGCCCTTCGAGAAAAACCAGATCGGGTCTTCCGCCATGGCCTATAAAAGAAATCCCATGCGCAGCGAGCGGATTGCTTCCCTGGCGCGCTATGTAATAGCGGACGCCTTAAACCCCGCCATTACCTCTGCCGCGCAGTGGTTTGAGCGGACGCTGGACGATTCGGCCAACAAGCGGATTTCCATCGCGGAGGGTTTCCTGGCGGCGGACGGCATCCTGGACCTTTGCCTGAATGTGGTGGACGGCCTTGTGGTCTATCCGAAAGTCATTGAAAAGCATCTGCGCAGCGAACTGCCCTTTATGGCCACCGAAAACATTATGATGGATGCGGTGCGCGCCGGAGGGGACAGGCAGGAGCTGCACGAGCGGATCCGCCGTCTTTCCATGGAGGCCGGCAGGCGTGTGAAGGAAGAGGGGGCGGACAACGAGATGCTCAAGCTGATTGCGGAAGACGAAATGTTTGGCCTGGATGAAGAAGCGCTGGAAGCTTCCCTGGACCCGGCCCGCTATGTGGGATGCAGCGTCCATCAGGTGGAGCGCTATCTGGAGCAGGTGATCCGGCCGCTGCTTTCCGCAAATAAGGAAGAGCTTGGGATCAAAGCGGAGATTAACGTCTGAATATAAATACAGCTTATATCTTATATAATATATATTGATTTTACTTATATGATTTTTTTGTTATACTGAAAGCGTACCGGTTCCTTTGGAAACCGGAAGAGAAAAGACAACGAACACAAAACGAACACAAAAGGAAAAAAGGAGTTTCGGGCAAAATGGAAAAAATTTATACCGGCAAAACCAAAGACGTATTTCAGCTGGAAAACGGCAACGTGCTGTTGAAATTCAAGGATGACTGCACCGGCAAGGACGGGAAATTTGATCCCGGCGAAAATTCTGTCGGCCTGACCATCGAAGGAATCGGCAGGGAGAACCTGAAAACCTCCATTCACTTCTTCGAGCTGCTCAAAGAAGCAGGCGTAAAGACCCACTATGTGAGCGCCGACATCGACGCCGCTACCATGGAAGTCCTTCCGGCGAAGGTATTCGGACACGGTCTGGAAGTAATCTGCCGTCTGGTGGCTACCGGCAGCTTTATCCGCCGTTACGGCGAATATATCGCAGACGGGACCAGGATCGAAGGCGGATATGTGGAGACAACCTTCAAGGATGACGCGAAGGGCGATCCGCTGGTAACCAAAGACGCGCTGGCAGTCCTGGGCGTAATGACCCCCGAAATGTACGACAGCATGAAGGAGCAGACCCTGGCGATTACGAAGGTGGTAGCGGACGATCTGGCAAAGAAGGGACTTGACCTTTACGATATTAAGTTCGAGTTCGGCTATGGGAAGGACGGGGAAGTCCTCCTTATCGACGAAATTGCCAGCGGCAACATGAGAGTATATAAGGACGGCAAAATCGTGGATCCCATGGATCTGACGAAAATGATCCTTGCATAAGGGATTCGGAAATTAAAAGAGGGCAGAAGGAATGGTAAAAGCAGTAGTCGGTGCAAACTGGGGAGACGAAGGAAAAGGAAAGATCACGGATATGCTGGCGCAGGAGGCGGATATTGTCATCCGCTTCCAGGGCGGCGCCAACGCAGGGCATACGATCGTGAATGACTATGGGAAATTCGCGCTTCATACGCTTCCTTCCGGTGTGTTTTACAGCCATGTGACCAATATTATCGGCAACGGTGTGGCGCTCAACATTCCCATCCTGTTTCAGGAGATCAGGCAGCTGACGGAGCGAAACGTCCCCATGCCAAACATCCTGATTTCAGACCGCGCGCAGATTGTGATGCCTTATCACATCCTTTTGGATTCCTGCGAAGAAGCGCGGCTGGCAGGGAAATCTTTCGGTTCCACCAAGTCGGGGATCGCGCCTTTTTATTCGGACAAGTTTGCGAAAATCGGTTTCCAGGTCAGCGAGCTGTTTGACGACGACCTGCTTCGGGAAAAGGTGGAGCGGGTATGCGAACTGAAAAACGTACTCTTTGAACATCTGTATCACAGGGAAGGCATCCATCCCGAAGAGCTGATGAATACCCTGCATGAATACAGGGATATGGTAAAACCCTATGTGGGCAATGTTTCCGCCTACCTGTACCGGGCCCTGCGGGAAGGAAAAAATATCCTGCTGGAGGGCCAGCTGGGAACCATGAAGGACCCGGACCACGGAATTTATCCCATGGTAACCTCTTCCTCCACCCTGGCGGCGTACGGCGCCATCGGGGCAGGGATTGCACCCTATGAAATCAAAACCATTGTAGCCGTGACAAAAGCCTATTCCTCCGCGGTGGGCGCGGGCGCTTTTGTTTCCGAAATTTTCGGGGACGAGGCGGATGAGCTGCGCCGCAGGGGCGGAGACGGCGGCGAATACGGCGCTACCACGGGCCGTCCCAGGAGGATGGGCTGGTATGACTGTGTGGCTTCCCATTACGGCTGCAGGCTGCAGGGGGCTACGGACGTGGCCCTGACCGTCCTGGATGTGCTGGGCTATCTGGATGAAATCCCGGTCTGCGTTGGTTATGAAATCGACGGGAAGGTGACGAAGGAATTCCCGGTTACCCGCCTTCTGGAAAAGGCGAAGCCCGTTTATGAGGTCCTGCCTGGGTGGAAATGCGACATCCGCGGGATCCGCACTTACGAAGAGCTGCCCGAAAACTGCCGGAAATATGTGGAGTTTATTGAAGGACAGCTGGGATATCCCATTACCATGGTCTCCAACGGACCCGGCAGGGAGGATATCATCTACCGCAAAAGCAGGCTGAAAGGCTGAGAGGCCGTCGGCGGAATTGACAGAGCAAGAGAAAATCCCTTATAATAGAAGCCGTTGCAAGAGGCTGCTAGGATAAGGGATTTTTCTTTACGCTTATGTTGATTGCCAATCTGGAATATTACAAAGTATTTTATTATGTGGTAAAGTGCGGCTCCGTCACCCGGGCGTCGGAGGTGCTTTCGCTGTCCCAGCCGGCGGTGAGCCAGAGTTTAAAGCAGCTGGAACGGATTCTGGGGATCCGTCTTTTAAGGAGGACTTCCCGGGGGATTTCCCCCACTGCGGAAGGACAGCTTTTATTTTCTTTTGTGGAAAAAGGATATGAACAGTTCGAAGCCGGGGAAAAAAGACTGCTGCAGATCCGGAATCTGGAGCGGGGAGAGATTACCATCGGCGCCTCCGATATGACGCTGCGCTTTTTTTTGCTTCCGTGGCTGGAACGGTTTCACGAAACCTGGCCGGGAATCCGGGTGACGGTGACCAACGGCCCCACGCCGGCCACCATGGCGCTTTTGCGGGAAGGCAGGATCGATTTCGGCGTGGTATCCGGCCCTCTGGAGCAAGAAGAGGGAATCCGGATGCAGCCGGTGCAGCGGATCGAGGATATTTTTGTGATCGGAAGAAAATTCGCCGGACTGAAAGGGAAGGAACATCCGGTCCGCATTTTGGAAGAGCTGCCTTTGATTATGATGGAGTCCTGCACCAGTACAAGAAAGTATGTGCAGGGATTTTTGGAGGACTGCGGCGTGACGGTGAGCCCGGAGTTTGAACTGGCTACCAGCGATATGATCGTGCAGTTTGCCATCCGCAATCTGGGCGTGGGCAGCGTGGTGAAAGACTTTGCCAGGGAACAGCTGCAGGCGGGGCTTTTGGACGAACTAAAGCTTTTCCCGCCGATCCCGCCCAGGGATTTTTTGCTGGTTACTTCCGAACGGGAGCAGACGGGCCTGGCAGCGTCCAGGCTGCTGGAGATGATTTTGGAAAAGAAAGGGGACAGACGATGATCAGGACAGTGATTTTTGATATCGGCAACGTGCTGGCAGGCTTTGAATGGAGGGAACATTTCAGAAACCTGGGGTATGAAGAAGAGATGGTGGAGCGTCTGGGAAAAGCCACGGTACAGTCCGGAAACTGGAACGAATACGACAGGGGCTGTCTGACGGACGAACAGATCGAAACCCTTCTGGCAGGAAACGATCCTGAAATCGAAGAAGAGATCCGGCGCGCCCTTAGGGATCTAAGCGGCATAGTGAAGCGCTGGGACTATGCGGTCCCCTGGATAAAGGAATTAAAACAGAAGGGATACCAGGTGCTGGTCCTTTCCAACTTTTCCCGAAAGGCCCTGCGGGAATGCTGGAACGCTCTGGACTTTTTGCCTTATGTGGACGGCGGCATCCTTTCTTTCCGGGAGAAACTGATCAAGCCCATGCCGGAAATCTACAGCCTTTTGCTGGACCGTTATCATTTAAAACCGGAAGAATGCGTGTTCATGGACGATACCTTAATCAATGTGGAAGCTGCCAGACGGGCGGGCATCCATGCGTTCCGTTTTGAAAATCAGGAGCAGGCAAAGGCGGAACTGGCAAAACTGGGTGTCTGACAGATGGAGGAAGCGGCATGGTAAAAAAATATATTACGGAAAACGGCGTGCTCTGCGCCGGGAAAGAATCCTGCCCGGGCAGCTGGATCAGCCTGGTCAGCCCTACCTATGAGGAATGCGATGCGCTGGCCCGGGAATTTCACATCGATATTGCCGATGTGCGGGCGGCGCTGGACGACGAGGAAAGTTCCCGTGTGGACGTCAACGACGAATATACCCTGGTGCTGTTTGACATTCCCTCCATCGAGTACCGTCACGAGAGGGAAGCTTATACCACCATCCCGCTGGGCCTGATTCTGACGGGGGACGTGTTTATTTCCGTCTGCGGGGAGGACACCCCGGTGCTGAAGGCTTTTGAAGAAAATACGGTGCGGGAGTTTTCCACCAAAAAGCAGATGCGTTTTATGTATCAGATTTTCTTAAGATCCTGTATGCTCTATCAGGCCTATCTGCGCATTGTGGACCGCAAGAGAAAAGAAATTGAAGAACACATCGGACACGACACGGAAGACGTGGAGCTGATCGACCTGCACGAACTGGAGTCAAACCTGGTGTATTTCGACACGTCCCTGCGGGCCAACAAGGTGGTGCTGGAGCGGCTGGTACGCTACAACCGGATCAAAAAATATCCCGAAGACCAGGAGCTTTTGGAGGACGTGGTGGTGGAAAACCAGCAGGCCATCGAAATGACCCAGATCTATCGGGATATCATCAAAGGTACCAGGGAACTTTTATCCGCCGTTATGGACAACCGCCTGAATACGGCGATGAAATATCTGGCGTCTATTACCATTGTCATGGCGATTCCCACCATTATTTCCGGCATTTACGGAATGAACGTGGATGAGGAATGGATGCCCTTTGCGGGAGCCCCTTTCGGGTTTGGGATCATCTGCGTGATCATGCTCCTGATCTGCATCCTGGCGGTGTGGATCCTGCGGAAAAGAAAGATGCTGTAAACCGGCCGCAGCTGCCTGTGTCAGCCTTCTTTTCCGTTCCCGTTTCCTTTTTCGCTGCCGCCCAGGTCGAAAGAGGCGATGGTATGACGGTCTTTTACCTTTCCGTAGAGCCAGATATAGATCCACAGCAGGATGGGCAGGCCGATGGTGGCTACCAGGCAGGCGGCGAAAAGCCGGTGCCAGTTGGGAAAAGAGAGCAGGGCGCAGACCAGGGTGAACAGATACAGGGCGATAAGAATCACGACGCAAAGCAGGGCCGCGATCCGCTTCGGGGTCATTTTTGTTTTCATGGAGTCCTCCTTTGAATAAAAAAACGTTTCTTTGGGGAAGCGTTTTTGGACAATCGTTTCTTCCTTGCATGGTACAATAAAGGGCGGGGATTTTCAAGGGGAAGGTTCACAGAAAATTCGCTTGCGTAAACGGGCGGGCTGGGCTATAATATCCGAAGATACGGCCGGTATGGCCGGGTTTTGGACAGGCGCAGGGATGCGCCGCGATTTGAAGGAAACGAGGGATAGAACATTATGGCATTATTACAGCAGTGGAGAGATATGGCATACGACCAGAAGACGGACAAGGGGAAACTGCAGCGCTTCTGGGCAGACTATTTTGAAAAGGAAAAAGAAATTTATGCGCAGCTCTTAAAGAATCCTGACGAAGTGGTGCAGGGGACCGTGAAGGAGCTGGCGGACCGCTACGGCATCGATGTGATGACCATGACCGGTTTTCTAGACGGCATTAACGACAGCCTGGTCCATCAAAACCCCATCGAGGAGATGGAAGAGGACACGACGGTGAACCTGGGCTTTGACAAGGAGCTTCTTTATAAGAACATGGTGGCGGCGGAGGCCGACTGGCTGTATAACCTGGAAGAGTGGGATTCCATCTTCGATGAGGAGAAGCGCAAAGAGCTCTATAAAGAGCAGAAGCGTTCCGGCACCATTGTCAAGGAAGCAAAGGTATATCCCAACGATCCCTGTCCCTGCGGCAGCGGCAAAAAGTACAAGAAGTGCTGCGGCAGGAACCGTTAACGATGCGTTGTTTTTGGGGATTGGATCGGGGGAAATGGTTTGGAGAGCAGGGTAGAAAAGGCACAGGAACTGTTTTGTTCGGGGTATAACTGCGCCCAGTCCGTGTTTGCGGCCTATGCGGATCTGTTCGGGATGGACCAGGAGACCGCGCTGAAGCTGTCGTGCCCCATGGGGGCCGGCATCGGGAGGATGCGGGAAGTGTGCGGCACGGTATGCGCCATGGCGATGCTGTCGGGATTTGGGCACGGGAATACGGATCCGCAGGACGAGGAGGCCAAAAAGGCGGCCTATGAGCTTGTCCGCCGGATGGCGCAGGAATTTAAAGAAGAGAACGGCACGCTTTTGTGCCGCGAGCTTCTTGGGATTTCCGGGATGGAAGAAAGCGCTGCGCCCACGGTGCGCACGCCGGAATATTATGCTTCCAGACCCTGTCTGGGAATTATCGGCTGCGCCGCCCGGATTGTGGAAAAGTATCTGTTCCCGGAAAAAGAGCTTTACAAACCGACGGAAGTGGATTAAGATAGTTCCATGAAAAAAGAAGACGAGCAAATGCGATGAGGAGAAGAGTAGGCAGGATATTTCCGTGACAGAGAGAGGCGCCCGGGAGTTTTGTTTCCCGGTGCTGGAAGCGCCCCGATGGGAGACCTGCCAAAGACCGGCTCCGAGCGGCCCCAATCCGGCCCGGTGATTCCGTTATCATCTGTAATGAGAGGCGTTTCGCGCAGGATGCGCGGGATGCAAGATGGGTGGAACCGCGTGAAGATACGTCCCATGGATTTCCGAAAGGAAGTCCATGGGATATTTTTATACGGGAAAATATCCGGGAGACGGATTGTGTGCGGATACGCGCTCGTCTGACAATTTGTCACAGGAAATCAGTGAAAAAGGAGAGAAAACAGATGAAGATTACATTGAAGGATGGTTCTGTCAAGGAATACGACCGCCCGATGTCTGTCATCGAGATCGCTGCAGACTTGAGCGAAGGCCTGGCTAGGGCTGCCTGCGCCGGCGAAGTAGACGGGGAAGAGGTGGATCTGCGTACCGTTGTGGACAAGGATGCACAGGTCAATATCCTTACCGCCAGGGATGAAAAGGGACTGGCCGCGCTGCGCCATACTGCCAGCCATGTGATGGCGCAGGCTGTGAAGCGCCTTTATCCCAATACAAAGCTGGCCATCGGCCCTTCCATCGCGGACGGATTCTATTACGATATGGAATTTGAATCCCCCCTTACCAGCGACGATTTTGAAAAGATCGAAGCGGAAATGAAGAAGATTGTGAAGGAAGACTTAAAAATCGAACGTTTTACCAAGCCCAGGCAGGAAGCCATCGCCTATATGCAAAAAAAGGGTGAACCCTACAAAGTGGAGCTGATTGAAGACCTGCCGGAAGATTCGGAAATCAGCTTTTACAGCCAGGGTGAGTTTGTGGACCTGTGCGCCGGCCCCCACCTGATGAGCACCAAGGGCGTGGGCAAAGCCTTCAAGATCATGAGCCTGGCAGGGGCGTACTGGAGGGGCGACGAGCATAACAAGATGCTTACCAGGCTGTACGCTACCGCCTTTTCCAAAAAGGAAGAGCTGGAAGCCTACATCACCATGATGGAAGAGGCCAAAAAGCGCGATCACAGAAAGCTGGGCAAGGAACTGGGCCTGTTTATGATGCACGAAGCCGGTCCGGGATTCCCCTTCTTTTTGCCAAAGGGGATGGTCCTGAAAAATACCCTGCTGGATTACTGGAGACAGATCCATAGGAAGGCAGGCTATGTGGAAATTTCCACCCCCATTATTTTAAACAGGAGCCTCTGGGAGACTTCCGGACATTGGGATCATTATAAAAACAACATGTACACCACGGTAATCGACGGGGAAGACTATGCGGTGAAGCCCATGAACTGCCCCGGCGGCGTTTTGGTTTATGCGTCCGAACCCCGTTCCTACCGGGATCTGCCCCTGCGCATGGGCGAGCTGGGACTGGTGCACCGCCATGAAAAGTCCGGCCAGCTGCACGGCCTGATGCGGGTGCGCTGTTTTACCCAGGACGACGCCCACATTTTCATGACCCCGGAGCAGATCAAGGATGAAATCAAGGGCGTGGTGAAACTGATCGACCAGGTTTATTCCCTGTTCGGGTTTGAATATCATGTGGAACTGTCCACCAGGCCGGAAGATTCCATGGGAAGCGACGAGGACTGGGAGATGGCGACAGACGCCCTGCGGGAAGCGCTGGAAGAAATGAAGCTGCCTTATGTGGTCAACGAAGGGGACGGCGCTTTCTATGGCCCCAAGATCGACTTCCATCTGGTGGACTGCATCGGCAGAACCTGGCAGTGCGGCACCATCCAGCTGGATTTCCAGCTGCCCCAGCGGTTTGAACTGGAGTATATCGGGGCGGACGGCGAGAAGCACAGACCCATTATGATCCACCGGGTGGTATTCGGTTCCATTGAACGCTTTATCGGTATCCTGATCGAGCATTTTGCGGGGGCGTTCCCGACCTGGCTGGCGCCGGTACAGGTGAAAGTGCTTCCTATTTCCGATAAATATATGGATTATGCGCAGAGCGTAAAGGAAAAGCTGGACGAGGCCGGTATCCGTGCGGAAGTGGATGTTCGTTCCGAAAAAATCGGCTATAAGATCCGGGAAGCCCAGACCGCCAAAATTCCCTACATGCTGGTTGTGGGACAGAAAGAGGAAGAAGAAGGCACCGTGGCGGTAAGAAGCCGGTTTGCGGGGGATGAAGGCGCAAGACAGCTGGAGCAGTTCATCGCGGAGTTGTTAAAAGAGATCGAAACGAAGGAAAACAGGAAAAAGGCAGAATAAAAATATGCTCTGCGGCCATACTGAAAAAGTACAATTCACTTTTTCAGTATGGAGGTAGAGAAAAATGGCAGAACTGAAATGTGCGGTGGATACCTGTATGTACAACAACAGCGAGCGCTGCTCCAAAGGAGACATCATGGTGGGCGGCATGCGCGCCTGCAGCTGTGATGAAACCTGCTGCGAGAGCTTCCGGGAGGAAAAAGGCGACCGGGTGACCAACGCTGCCCAACATCCCACCCAGACCATCAGCATCGATTGCGAGGCGGTGAAATGCATCTATAATACCAACTATAAGTGCCTGGCAGATCATGTGGATATCAAAGGCTGCGGCGCGGCGGACTGCAGGGAAACTTCCTGCGCTACCTTTAAAGAACGCTGAGACAGGAAACGCAGGGAGGGGCCATCCGCGGGGAGAGGCCGTCCGTTTTCGGGCGGCCGGCCCCTGTCCGGAAAAACGCCGGTGAGAAATATCGGCAAAAAAGAAAAGAAAAAGCAGAAAAGTTATTGACAGGACAGGAATCCTGTGCTATTTTTAGTAAGTACGCAGCCAAGGTGTGCGTATTTGACATGCAAGCAGAGTATCCGCTCTCACCCTATAGCGCATGAGCTCATAGGCGTTTATAGTTCCTTTTTCCGGTTCCCGTCAGGGGATCGTGCTGAGGCGACAGAAGGCGGATATTCCTATCCGCTTTTTTTGATGCACAGGAAAGTGCATTTCCTAATTATTCTTATGGAGGGAATCAGCCATTAGCGAATTATTTATCAACGAACAGATCAGAGACAAGGAAATCCGTCTGATTGGGGAGGACGGCGCACAGCTGGGGATCATGTCTCCGCGGGAGGCAATGAAACTGGCGGAAGAAGCGGGACTGGATCTGGTGAAGATCGCGCCTACGGCAAAACCGCCCGTATGCAAGATTGTGGATTACGGGAAATACCGTTATGAGATGGCGCGCAGGGAGAAGGACGCGAAGAAGAAGCAGAAGACCATCGAGGTCAAGGAAATCCGGATGTCTCCCAACATCGACACCAACGACTTAAATACCAAGGCCAGCGCAGCGCGCAAATTTATTGAAAAGGGAAACAGGGTCAAGATCACCCTTCGTTTCCGTGGACGCGAGATGGCGCATATGTCCACCAGCAAGCACATCCTGGACGACTTCGCCCAGATGCTTTCCGATATTGCGGTTGTGGAGAAGCAGCCCAAGGTGGAAGGCAGAAGCATGATTATGTTTTTAACTGAAAAACGCTAAACTGCGCAGTTAAAATACAGGTTTTGAAAATCAGGAATATAGGAGGAAATCAGATATGCCGAAAATGAAGACAAGCAGAGCTGCTGCAAAACGTTTCAAAGTGACAGGAACAGGGAAATTAGTAAGAAGCAAAGCTTACAAGAGCCATATCTTAACCAAGAAATCCACCAAGAGAAAGAGAAATCTCAGAAAACCGGCGATTACGGATGTGACCAACGTTAAGAATATGAAGAAGATTTTACCGTATTTATAAGTCGTAAGGAGGAATTAAGAAGATGGCAAGAATCAAAGGCGGCATGAGTGCCAGAAGAAAACATAATAAAGTATTGAAGCTCGCAAAAGGTTACAGGGGCGCGAGAAGCAAACAGTACAGAATCGCAAAACAGTCCGTGATGAGGGCCCTGGCTTCTTCCTATGCGGGCCGCAAGGAGAGAAAGCGCCAGATGAGACAGCTGTGGATCGCTCGTATCAACGCTGCAGCCAGGATCAACGGCTTATCCTACTCCAAGTTCATGTACGGTTTAAAGCAGGCCGGCGTTGAAATCAACAGAAAGATGCTGGCAGAGATGGCAGTCAACGACGCAGAGGGCTTTGCAACCCTGGCTGAACTGGCAAAAACCAAAATCGCGTAAAGCGGGAACATAGAAATGAAAAAACGGGTCTTTGCACACAAAGAGGATGCAAGGGCCC
>CALWGP010000018.1 GCA_944380095.1 uncultured Lachnospiraceae bacterium
AACGCCCTGCAAAATCCATGCCAGTACTTCCTTCTGCGACAGCACCAACTTGCATTGGGCATCGTACTGCGCCTTTACGTCGGCTGCCAGCACTGTCCCCGCCAGTTCGTTGTTCATTTTGTACTCCTTTATCTATAGCATTGGATTTGTACTGCTATTTTACCATAGTACAAAGGCTTCGTACAGAGATTTCCATGTCACCCTGTAATTTCTTGCTTTGGGACCACACCCGGTGCAGGAAGCAGTTTTTTCACAGCCCCATAAAACGCATCGCTGTTTTTTTCATATGATAAGGAATAAAATTTCCCGTCAAACCCAAAAAAAGCCCCCCGGGAAAATTCCCGGAGGGCTCAATCTTTACATTATTGAATTGAATTATTCAATGATGGAAGCAACACGGCCGGAACCAACGGTACGTCCGCCTTCACGGATAGCGAAGGTAAGACCCTGCTCCATTGCTACGGGATGGATCAGTTCGATGGTCATCTCAACGTTGTCGCCAGGCATGCACATCTCGGTGCCGGCAGGCAGTTCGCAAACGCCGGTTACGTCAGTTGTACGGAAGTAGAACTGAGGTCTGTAGTTGTTGAAGAAGGGGGTATGACGGCCGCCTTCATCTTTGGTCAGAACGTAAACCTGAGCGGTGAACTTGTGATGGCAGGTAACGGAACCGGGTTTTGCAAGAACCTGTCCTCTTTCGATTTCGGTTCTCTGAACGCCACGCAGCAGAGCGCCGATGTTATCACCAGCCTGTGCTTCGTCCAGCATCTTACGGAACATCTCGATACCGGTTACGACGGTCTTCTTGGTCTCTTCTTTGATACCAACGATTTCAACTTCTTCGTTCAGGTGCAGGGTACCTCTTTCTACTCTACCGGTAGCAACGGTACCACGGCCGGTAATGGTGAACACGTCCTCGACAGGCATCAGGAAAGGCTTGTCGGTGTCACGCTGAGGATCCGGGATATACTCGTCAACGGTGTCCATCAGCTCCAGGATCTTGTCGCCCCATTCGCTGGTGGGATCTTCCAGAGCCTTCAGAGCGGAACCTCTGATGATCGGGCAGTCGTTGAAGCCGTACTCTTCAAGCTGTTCGGTAACTTCCATCTCAACCAGCTCAAGCAGCTCTTCGTCGTCAACCATGTCGCACTTGTTCAGGAAAACAACGATGTAAGGAACGCCTACCTGACGGGACAGCAGGATGTGCTCTTTGGTCTGAGCCATAACGCCGTCGGTAGCAGCTACAACCAGGATAGCGCCGTCCATCTGAGCAGCACCGGTGATCATGTTCTTAACGTAGTCAGCATGTCCGGGGCAGTCAACGTGAGCGTAGTGTCTCTTGTTGGTCTCATATTCAACGTGAGCGGTGGAAATGGTGATACCACGTTCTCTTTCTTCGGGAGCCTTGTCGATGTTTTCGAAAGCAACCGCTTCGCCGGTGCCAAGTCTCTCATGAAGAACTTTGGTGATAGCAGCCGTCAGAGTGGTCTTACCATGGTCAACGTGGCCGATGGTGCCGATGTTGCAGTGCGGCTTGGATCTTTCAAATTTAGCTTTAGCCATTTCTACGTAATCCTCCTTAAATCAGTGATCAAGTTTTTGTTTTGAATCAGCTATTACTGATTATATTCGATAACAGCTGTATTTTCAAGCCCTAATTTGCCGGGAAACCTTGATTTTCCCGGCATTTTGGGACATGTTTATTTGCACGGGGCACATTTTTGTCTGCCGGGGCGCATTTCTATTTGGCCTTTGCGGCAAGCACTTTTTCCTGAACGTTCTTGGGCACCTGTTCGTATTTTTCAAAGAACATGGAGTAGTTGCCGCGGCCCTGCGTCCTGGAACGCAGATCCGTGGAGTAGCCGAACATTTCAGCCAGCGGCACGTAAGCTTTTACCATCTTGCCGCCTCCGATATCCTCCATACCCTCGATCCGTCCGCGGCGGGAGTTGATGTCGCCGATTACGTCGCCCATGTATTCTTCGGGCATGGTCACTTCCACCTTCATAATGGGCTCCAGCAGAACCGGGTTCGCTTTTGCCATTGCATCCTTGAAGGCCAGGGAACCTGCGATGTGGAACGCCATTTCGGAGGAGTCCACTTCGTGGTAGGAACCGTCGTAAACGTTGGCATGCACGCCCAGTACGGGGAAGCCGCCCAGGATACCTGCCTTGGTTGCTTCTTCGATACCCTCTCCGACAGCGGGGATATATTCCTTCGGGATCGCGCCGCCCACAACGGTGGACTCGAACTTGAAGGTTTCCTCGCCATTGGGATCCATGGGCTCGAATTTCACTTTACAGTGACCATACTGACCGCGGCCGCCGGACTGCTTCGCATACTTGCTGTCCACATCCACGGGTTTGGTAATGGTCTCTTTGTATGCAACCTGGGGAGCGCCTACGTTTGCTTCTACCTTGTATTCGCGCAGCAGACGGTCCACGATGATTTCCAGATGCAGCTCGCCCATGCCGGCGATGATGGTCTGACCGGTTTCCTGATCGGTATGGGCCTTAAAGGTCGGATCTTCTTCCGCCAGCTTCGCCAGCGCAATGCCCATCTTATCCTGGCCCGCTTTGGTCTTGGGCTCGATGGCCAGCTCGATAACGGGTTCGGGGAACTCCATGGACTCCAGGATAACGGGATGCTGCTCGTCGCAGATGGTGTCGCCGGTGGTGGTGAACTTAAAGCCCACCGCTGCCGCGATGTCGCCGGAATAAACCTTATCCAGCTCCATTCTCTTGTTGGCGTGCATCTGCAGGATACGGCCCACACGTTCCTTCTTGTCCTTGGTTGCATTCAGTACGTAGGATCCGGAATTGAGGGTACCGGAATATACGCGGAAGTAAGCCAGCTTACCGACGAAGGGATCGGCCATGATCTTAAACGCCAGCGCGGAGAACGGTTCGTCGTCGGAAGAATGTCTCTCCACTTCGTTGCCGTCTAAGTCCACGCCTTTGATCGCGGGGATGTCGGTAGGTGCGGGCATATAGTCAAGGATTGCATCCAGAAGCTTCTGTACGCCCTTGTTTCTGTAAGCGGAACCGCAGCAGACGGGAACTGCCTGGCATTCGCAGGTAGCCCTTCTGAGCACTTTCTTCATATCCTCTACAGAAGGCTCTTCTCCTTCCAGATACATCATCATCAGGTCGTCGTCCAGCTCGCAGATCTTCTCTACCAGCTCAGTCCGGTACAGTTCCGCATCGTCCTGCATATCCTCGGGGATATCGGTAACGCTGATGTCTTCGCCCTTGTCATCATTATAGATGTAGGCTTTCATTTCAAACAGGTCGATGATACCCTTGAAGGTATCCTCTTTGCCGATGGGCAGCTCCAGGATGATGGCATTTTTGCCCAGTCTGGTCCGGATCTGGTCCACGGCGCCGTAGAAGTTGGCGCCCAGGATATCCATCTTATTGATGAAGGCCATACGGGGAACGTTGTAGGTGTCAGCCTGACGCCATACGTTCTCGGACTGGGGCTCAACGCCGCCCTTTGCACAGAACACGCCCACTGCGCCGTCCAGGACGCGCAGGGAACGTTCTACTTCAACGGTGAAGTCAACGTGTCCGGGCGTATCGATAATGTTGATACGGTGCTCCAGCGCACCCGGCTGCTTTTTCGTAAACTCTTCATGGGTCCAGTGGCATGTGGTAGCAGCGGAAGTGATGGTGATACCTCTTTCCTGCTCCTGCTCCATCCAGTCCATGGTCGCAGTACCCTCATGAGTGTCACCGATCTTATAGTTGACACCGGTGTAGTAAAGAATACGCTCTGTCAGAGTTGTCTTACCTGCATCGATGTGAGCCATAATACCAATGTTTCTGGTTCTCTCCAAGGGATATTCTCTTCCAGCCAAAGGTTTTTCCTCCTTGTCTCAATCAGCCAAAGACGGGAATTCTTCCATTCGGGATCCGATTAGAATCTGTAATGGGAGAACGCCTTGTTCGCCTCGGCCATCTTATGAACGTCTTCTTTTCTCTTCACGGCAGCACCGGTGTTGTTCGCCGCATCCAGAATCTCGTTCGCAAGCCTTTCTTCCATGGTCTTTTCCCCTCTCTTGCGGGAGAACATGGTCAGCCAGCGAAGTCCCAGGGCCTGGCGTCTGTCGGCCCTTACTTCGATCGGTACCTGGTAGGTAGCGCCGCCGATACGTCTTGCCTTTACTTCCAGTACAGGCATGATGTTGTTCATTGCTTCTTCAAATACTTCGAGGGCAGGCTTACCAGCCTTTTCCTCTACTCTGGCAAATGCGCCGTATACAATCTTCTGGGCAACGCCTTTCTTACCATCCAGCATGATGTTGTTGATCAGCTTTGTCACCACTTTGTCATTGTATAAAGGATCTGCCAATACGTCTCTTTTCTGAATATGTCCTTTACGTGGCACGGTTCTTCCCTCCTTAATCATCAAGAATTAATTCGTCGGTACTCACATGTGTCCTAATGTGTTCGTGCGGTCTATCTGTTCGCTTTGTGCAAACCGGCAGGAAATCCTGCCGCAGAATCCCAACACTTGATTAGTTTCCATTTGTGGTACTCATCTCCGGACGCGGATTATTTCTTCTTCGCGTCTTTCGGTCTCTTAGCGCCGTACTTGGATCTTGCCTGACGTCTGTTCGCAACGCCTGCCGTATCCAGGGTACCTCTGATGATGTGGTATCTGGTACCGGGAAGGTCCTTTACACGGCCGCCTCTGATCAGCACTACGGAGTGCTCCTGCAGGTTGTGTCCTTCGCCGGGAATGTAGCTGGTTACTTCGATTCCGTTGGAAAGACGAACTCTGGCGATCTTTCTGAGAGCGGAGTTAGGCTTTTTAGGAGTCGTCGTCTTAACAGCCGTGCACACGCCTCTCTTCTGCGGAGAAGAAGTATTGGTCGCCTTCTTGTGAAGGGAGTTGTAACCTCTCTGCAGTGCGGGGGCGGTGGACTTCTTTACAGATGTCTGACGTCCTTTTCTTACTAACTGGTTAAATGTTGGCATTCTGTTTCACCTCCTGCGTTTTTCCTCGCTTGTTCCTATTTTTGACTGGAATCCCAGTCTTATACATCCGACTTTTTTTATGTTAAAGCACACACGAAAAAAGCATCCGGATGCACGCTTTAACAGTATACGTGCTTCCGGATGCCTTGTCAAGAAGTTTCTGACAAATTATTTTTCGGTATTTTGCGGATTATTCTTCGCCGTCTGCGTCTTCTGCGGAATCGGTTCCTTCCTCGTCAAAGGCTTCTTCATCGGGCTCTTCCTGCACCTGTTCCTCCTGCAGTTCGTCCAGGATTTCTGCGTCCTGGTCTTCTGCGGTTTCGGTGTCTTCCAGGATTTCCTCTTCGTCTTCGGCCGCTTCCTTTTCAGCCTTCTCGGCTTCCTTTGCCGCCCGCGCCTCTTCTTCCGCCCGCGCCAGCCGCTCGGCTTCTTCCGCGGCGATCATGGCGTCCGTATTGAGTTTTACGTCACGATAACGCTTCATGCCTGTGCCGGCGGGGATCAGTTTCCCGATGATGACGTTTTCCTTCAGGCCGATGAGCGGATCCACCTTTCCTTTGATTGCCGCTTCAGTCAGCACCTTCGTGGTTTCCTGGAAGGATGCGGCGGACAGGAAGGAGTTGGTGGCCAGCGCGGCCTTTGTGATACCCAGCATCACCTGTTTGCCGTCCGCGGGCTGTTTGCCCTGGGCGATCAGTTCTTCGTTGAGGTCTTCGTAGTCCAGCACATCCACCATGGTGCCCGGCAGATATCCGGAATCGCCGCTTTCTTCGATGCGGACTTTCTTGAGCATCTGGCGGACAATCACTTCGATGTGCTTATCGGAAATATCCACGCCCTGCAGACGGTACACACGCTGTACCTCGCGCAGCATGTAGTCCTGGACGGCGCGGATGCCCTTGATCTTAAGCAGGTCGTGGGGGTTGACGGAACCTTCCGTCAGCTCGTCGCCGGCTTCCAGTTTCTGACCGTCCACGATCTTGATCCGGGAACCGTAGGGAATCAGGTAGTTCTTGCTCTCTCCGGTCTCGTCGTTGGTGACGATGATCTCCCGTTTCTTCTTCGTATCCTTAATAACGGCCGTCCCGCCAAACTCCGCGATAATCGCCAGGCCCTTGGGCTTTCTCGCCTCGAAAAGCTCTTCGACACGGGGAAGACCCTGGGTGATATCGTCGCCGGCAACGCCGCCGGAGTGGAAGGTACGCATGGTCAGCTGCGTACCGGGCTCACCGATGGACTGCGCCGCGATAATGCCTACCGCTTCGCCTACCTGGACCGCTTCGCCCGTTGCCATGTTGGCGCCGTAGCACTTCGCGCAGATTCCACTCTTGGAGCGGCAGGTCAGGATGGTGCGGATTTTGACGCCTTCCACGGGCTGGCCCTTGCTGTCTACGCCCGTTTCCATAATGCGCTTTGCGCGGGCGGGGGTAATCATGTGGTTTGCGCCCACAATCAGCTCGCCGTTCTTATCATAAATGTCCTCGCAGGAATATCTGCCTGTGATCCTGTCCTTGAGGCCTTCGATGGTTTCCTTGCCGTCCATGAACGCTTTCACGTACATGCCCGGAATCATATCCCTGCCTTCGCAGCAGTCGATTTCCCGGATGATCAGCTCCTGGGAGACGTCTACCATTCGGCGGGTCAGGTAACCGGAGTCCGCCGTACGCAGTGCCGTATCGGACATACCTTTCCGCGCGCCATGGGCGGACATGAAGTACTCCAGTACGTCCAGACCTTCACGGAAGTTGGATTTGATGGGCAGTTCAATGGTACGTCCCGTGGTATCCGCCATCAGTCCGCGCATGCCGGCCAGCTGTTTGATCTGCTGGTTGCTGCCGCGGGCGCCGGAATCCGCCATCATAAAGATGTTATTGTACTTATCCAGGCCCTTGAGCAGGACGTCCGTCAGCTCTTTATCCGTTTCCTGCCAGGTTTCCACCACCGCGCGGTAACGCTCTTCTTCGGTGATCAGGCCCCTGCGGAAGTTCTTGCCGATCTTATCCACGGTCGCCTGTGCCTGCGCCAGCATTTCACCTTTCTTGGCGGGCACCGTCATGTCGGAAATGGATACCGTCATGGCCGCCCTGGTGGAATATTTGTAGCCGATGGCTTTTACGTCGTCCAGCACTTCCGCGGTTCTGGATGCGCCGTGGGTGTTGATGACGCGCTCCAGGATCTGCTTTAACTGCTTTTTGCCCACATGGAAGTCCACTTCCAGCTTCAGGAAATCTTCCGGATTGCCCCGGTCCACATATCCCAAGTCCTGCGGCAGGATTTCGTTGAAGATAAAGCGGCCGAGGGTGGATTCCACCACGCCGGACACTTCTTCTCCCTGTGCGTTGACCTTGGTCATGCGCACCTTGATCCGGGTATGCAGGGTAAGGGCTTTATTTTCATAGGCCAGGATCGCTTCGTTTACGTTTTTGAAGGCTTTGCCTTCTCCTTTGGATCCGGGTCTTTCCTGTGTCAGGTAGTAAATTCCCAGCACCATGTCCTGGGAGGGCACGGCCACCGGCCCGCCGTCGGAGGGCTTTAAGAGGTTGTTGGGGGACAGCAGCATGAAGCGGCACTCCGCCTGCGCTTCCTGGGAAAGGGGAAGGTGCACTGCCATCTGGTCGCCGTCAAAGTCCGCGTTGAATGCGGTACAAACAAGCGGGTGCAGCTTGATCGCCTTGCCTTCCACAAGGATGGGCTCAAATGCCTGGATGCCCAGTCTGTGCAGGGTAGGCGCACGGTTTAACATCACCGGGTGCTCTTTGATCACGTCTTCCAGCACATCCCATACCTGGGTGTCCAGACGCTCCACCAGTTTCTTCGCGTTTTTGATGTTCTGGGAAATGCCCCGGGCCACCAGCTCCTTCATCACAAAGGGCTTAAACAGCTCGATCGCCATTTCCTTGGGCAGGCCGCACTGATAGATTTTCAGTTCGGGTCCCACCACGATAACGGAACGGCCGGAATAGTCCACACGCTTGCCCAGCAGGTTCTGACGGAAACGGCCGGATTTTCCTTTCAGCATGTCGGACAGAGACTTCAGGGCGCGGTTGCCGGGTCCGGTCACCGGGCGTCCCCTTCTGCCGTTGTCGATCAGCGCGTCCACCGCTTCCTGCAGCATACGCTTTTCATTGCGGACAATGATGTCCGGCGCGCCCAGCTCCAGCAGTCTCTTTAAGCGGTTGTTGCGGTTGATGATCCTTCTATAGAGGTCGTTTAAGTCGGAGGTGGCAAAACGGCCGCCGTCCAGCTGTACCATAGGGCGCAGATCCGGCGGGATCACCGGGATCGCATCCATGATCATCCACTCCGGACGGTTCCCGGACTCGCGGAACGCTTCCACGACTTCCAGGCGCTTGATGATCCTGGCGCGCTTCTGTCCGTTGGCCCCTTCCAGCTCGTCTTTGAGTTCCTGGGCTTCCACTTCCAGGTCGATGGCCTGCAAAAGCTCCTTAATGGCTTCTGCGCCCATGCCTACGCGGAAACGGCTGCCCCAGGTTTCCCGGGCGTCCTGATACTCTTTCTCGGAGAGGACCTGTTTGTAATCCAGGTTGGTGTCCCCTTTGTCCAGGACAATATAAGAAGCGAAATAGAGCACCTTTTCCAGTACCCTGGGGGACAGATCCAAAATCAGGCCCATCCGGCTGGGAATCCCTTTAAAATACCAGATATGGGAAACCGGCGCAGCCAGTTCGATATGTCCCATGCGCTCCCGGCGCACGCTGGACTTGGTCACTTCCACGCCGCAGCGGTCGCAGACAACGCCTTTGTAGCGAATCTTTTTATACTTGCCGCAGTGGCACTCCCAGTCCTTGCTGGGTCCGAAAATACGCTCGCAGAACAGGCCGTCGCGCTCGGGCTTAAGCGTCCTGTAGTTGATGGTCTCGGGCTTTAACACTTCGCCCCTGGACCACTCCCGAATCTTTTCCGGCGATGCCAGGCCGATTTTAATGGCATCGAATGTCATGGGCTGATATACTTCGTTTTTTGTTTCAGACATCTTGGCACTCCTTTATCAATACTTATGAACAGCTGCCTTATGAAGGGTCTTACTCTTCGTCAAAAGAATCTTCGTACCCATCGTCCGCATCGGTTTCTTCGAAGTCACCTTCTTCGTCCGCCGAAACGAGTTCTTCGCTCTCGGAGTCAAATTCCTGCTTCTGATATCCCATTTTGCCCAGGCTCTCTTCTTCCTGATAGTTGTATCCCCTGGGATCGCCTTCCATTTCATAGCGGTAATCCGTATCGCTGTAGTCAACCGTCTCCATGATTTCCACTTCCGTGTTGTCGTCACGCAGCACTCTGACGTCCAGTCCCAAAGACTGCAGCTCTTTTAAGAGTACCTTGAAGGATTCCGGAATGCCGGGTTCGGGAATGTTGTCGCCCTTGATAATCGCTTCATAAGTCTTCACGCGGCCCACCACGTCGTCGGACTTCACGGTCAGGATTTCCTGCAGCGTATAGGACGCGCCGTAAGCTTCCAGCGCCCACACTTCCATTTCTCCGAAACGCTGTCCGCCAAACTGGGCTTTCCCGCCCAGGGGCTGCTGCGTCACCAGGGAGTAAGGGCCGGTGGAACGCGCATGAATCTTGTCGTCTACCAGATGGTGCAGCTTCAGGTAATGCATGTGGCCGATGGTGACCGGGCTGTCGAAGTACTCGCCGGTACGGCCGTCCCTTAAGCGCACTTTCCCGTCTCTGGAAATCGGGACGCCCTTCCACAGTTTCCGGTGTTCCCTGTTTTCGTACAGGTAATCCATCACCTCGGGAAGCAGCTCCTGTTCGTGCTTTTCTTTGAATTCGTCCCATTCCAGGTTTACATAATCGTTAGCCAGCTCCAGGGTATCCTGGATATCTTTCTCGTTGGCGCCGTTGAAAATCGGAGTCGCCACATTAAAGCCCAGCGCCTTTGCCGCCAGGGAAAGATGGATTTCCAGCACCTGCCCGATGTTCATACGGGAAGGCACGCCCAGCGGATTTAACACGATGTCCAGCGGACGGCCGTTGGGCAGGTAGGGCATATCCTCTACGGGCAGTACCCGGGAAACCACACCCTTGTTTCCGTGACGGCCGGCCATCTTGTCGCCTACGGAAATCTTTCTCTTCTGTGCGATATAAATGCGGACCGCCTGGTTGACGCCGGGGGACAGTTCGTCGCCGTTTTCCCTGGTAAACACTTTGGCGTCCACCACGATCCCGTATTCCCCGTGGGGGACTTTCAGGGAGGTGTCGCGCACCTCGCGGGCCTTCTCGCCGAAGATTGCACGCAGCAGGCGCTCTTCCGCCGTCAGCTCCGTTTCGCCCTTGGGCGTCACCTTGCCTACCAGGATATCCCCGGCACGCACCTCCGCGCCCACGCGGATGATGCCGCGGTCGTCCAGGTCCTTAAGGGCCTCGTCGCCCACGCCGGGCACGTCCCTGGTAATCTCTTCCGGTCCCAGTTTGGTGTCGCGGGCTTCCGCTTCATATTCTTCAATGTGGACGGAGGTATATACGTCGTCCATCACCAGACGCTCGCTCAAAAGAACGGCGTCCTCGTAGTTATAGCCTTCCCAGGTCATAAAGCCGATCAGCGGGTTTTTGCCCAGCGCCAGCTCCCCTTCGGAAGTGGAGGGGCCGTCCGCGATCACCTGTCCTGCCGCTACCCGGTTGCCCTTAAATACGATGGGCCTCTGATTGTAGCAGTTGGACTGGTTGCTTCTGGAAAATTTGGTCAGGTGGTATTCTGCCTTCTCCCCGTCGTCGCAGGTCATGCGGATCAGGTTGGAAGAAACATAATCGATCACGCCGGGCTTTTTGGCCACCACGCAGACGCCGGAGTCCACCGCCGCCTTCACTTCGATGCCCGTACCTACCACGGGCGCTTCCGTGGTCAGAAGGGGCACTGCCTGACGCTGCATGTTGGAACCCATCAGCGCACGGTTGGCGTCGTCGTTCTGCAGGAAAGGAATCAGCGCCGTCGCCACGGAGAAGACCATCTGCGGGGAAACGTCCATAAAGTCGAACATCCCTCTGGGATACTCGGAAGTCTCGTCGCGGTAGCGGCCGGACACGCTGGAGTTGACAAAATATCCTTCTTCATCCAGCGGCTCGTTGGCCTGGGCCACATGGTAATTGTCCTCTTCATCCGCCGTCATATAGACCACTTCGTTGGTCACGCGGGGGTTTAAAGGATCCGTCTTGTCAATCTTACGGTAAGGCGCTTCAATAAATCCGTACTCGTTGATCTTGGCATAGCTTGCCAGGGAGTTGATCAGACCGATGTTGGGACCTTCGGGCGTCTCAATGGGGCACATCCTCCCGTAATGGGAATAATGCACGTCGCGGACCTCAAATCCGGCACGGTCACGGGACAGACCGCCGGGGCCCAGGGCGGACAGACGTCTCTTGTGGGTCAGCTCGCCCAGAGGGTTGTTCTGGTCCATGAACTGGGACAGCTGGGAGGATCCGAAGAATTCCTTCACCGCCGCCTGTACGGGTTTGATATTGATGAGCACCTGCGGGGAAATCTCCTCCGCGTCATGGGTGGTCATGCGCTCGCGCACCACCCTCTCCAGTCTGGAAAGGCCGATCCGGTACTGGTTCTGCAAAAGCTCACCTACCGCGCGGATCCGGCGGTTGCCCAGATGGTCGATATCGTCCTCGTTGCCGATGCCGTACTCCAGATGGATGTTATAGTTAATGGAAGCGATGATGTCTTCCTTGGTAATGTGCTTGGGAATCAGCTCATGCACGCTTCTGCGGATGGCGTCCGCCAGCGCTTCCGGGTCGGTGGAATACTGTTCCAGGATAGGCAGGAGGGCCGGATAGTATACCAGCTCCGTAATGCCCAGTTCCCTGGGGTTGCAGTCCACGTAGTGGGTCAGATCCACCATCATGTTGGAAAGGACCTTGACCTTCTTTTCCTCGGTCTGAATGTAAACATAGGGGACCGCGCTGTTCTGGATGGTATCCGCCAGCTCGGCCGTCACCTTCGTGCCGGCTGCCGCTAGGATCTCGCCCGTGGTGGTATCCACTACGTCCTCTGCCAGTTCGTGGCCGCGGATCCGGTTGCGCAGCATCAGCTTCTTGTTGAATTTATATCTGCCGACTTTTGCCAGGTCATATCTTCTGGGGTCAAAGAACATGGCGTTGATCAGGCTCTCTGCGCTCTCCACGCTCAAAGGCTCGCCGGGACGGATCTTCTTATACAGTTCCAGCAGGCCTTCCTGATAGTTCTCCGCAGTGTCCTTGGTAAAGCTGGCCTCGATCTTGGGTTCGTCTCCGAAAAGCTCCCGGATCTCGTCGTTGGTACCTACGCCCAGGGCACGCAGAAGGACCGTAATCGGCACCTTCCTGGTACGGTCCACACGGACATAGAATACGTCGTTGGAATCCGTCTCGTACTCCAGCCATGCGCCGCGGTTGGGAATCACGGTACAGGAGAACAGTCTTTTGCCGATCTTGTCATGTCCGATTCCGTAATAAATGCCGGGGGAACGCACCAACTGACTGACGATGACACGCTCTGCGCCATTGATGACAAAAGTACCTGTCTCCGTCATTAACGGTAAGTCGCCCATGAAAATCTCGTGCTCGCTGATCTCTTCTTTTTCCTTATTATAAAGACGTACTCTCACTTTCAGGGGAGCTGCGTAGGTCGCATCTCGTTCCTTGCACTTCTCAATCGAATACTTCACGTCGTCTTTACACAGCTCGAAGTCCACAAATTCCAGACTCAGGTGTCCGCTGTAATCGGAAATCGGAGAAATATCGTCGAATACCTCTTTCAGTCCTTCGTCAAGGAACCACTTATAGGAATTCTTCTGAATCTCTATAAGATTGGGCATTTCCAATACTTCTTTCCGCCGTGCGTAGCTCATGCGCACGTTCTTGCCAGCAGCAATTGGACGGATTCTGTTTTTTTCCATTGACACTTCACCCCGTTCTTATGATTGATTATGTTGGCTACTACTATTCGATATTGCACTCACAAAATGGCATAATCTAACACAATAGTGCACCTTACAATTTACCACAAAGGCAAACGTGAGTCAACCAGAATTTTGCGAAATGCAAATTTTTTTCGGTACAAATACAAAGTCGTACAAAAAGGAAGGACCGCGGTATGTTTCCACACCGCAGCCCCTCTCTTTTGTCTGAAAATGGCTGATCTTATTTAAGGGTAACCTTAGCGCCTTCCGCTTCCAGTTTCTTCTGGATGTCTTCTGCTTCTTCCTTGGATACGCCTTCTTTGAGAACCTTGGGAGCGCCGTCAACAACGTCCTTTGCTTCCTTCAGGCCCAGACCGGTTACTTCACGGACAACCTTGATAACCTTAACCTTGTTGGGGCCTACCTCGGTCAGTTCTACGTTGAACTCGGTCTTCTCTTCTGCTGCTGCAGCTTCGCCAGCGCCTGCTGCTGCAACAACAACGCCTGCTGCTGCGGATACGCCGAACTCTTCTTCGCAAGCTTTTACCAAATCATTTAACTCTAATACGGTCATTTCTTTGATCGCATCAATAAATTCCTGAGCTGTTAATTTTGCCATTTTGTTTTCCCTCCATTTAAAATTAGTGTAATTCCTGTTCTTACTCTGCTGCGGGAGCTTCTGCCGCCGCATCTTCCGCGGGTGCTACGGTGCAGTTCTCTGCTCCGCCTTTTTCCGCAATCTGGTTCAGCACGCGGGCCAGGTTTGCAATCGGAGACTGCATGCTGCCCAGCAATCTGGAAATAAGCACGTCCCTTCCGGGGATCTTGGCAATTTCCATCATGCCTGCCGCGTCGTAGACGTTGCCTTCCACTACGCCGGCTTTGATCTCCAGCTTGTCAGCGGTCTTGGCGAAATCAGCCAGTTCCCTGGCCGGCGCCGTTGCGTCCGTCGTGGAGATGGCGATCGCGCTGGGGCCTTCCAGATAAGGAGCCAGTGCCTCGAAATCCGTTCCCTTAAACGCGAAGTTCATCATCGTGTTTTTGTACACCTTGTACGTAACGCCGGCTTCACGAAGCTTCTTACGAAGGGCGGTATCCTGTTCTACCGTAAGTCCGCGGTAGTCAACCAGAACAACGGACTGCGCATCTTTGACCGCTTCGGAAATCTCTGCTACGACAGGCTGTTTCAGTTCCACTTTAGCCATTTTCCTACCTCCTTTTAGATTCTTTGCCGAAAGAGAAGGAATAAAAAAACCTCTCTGCACAAAGACAGAGAGGGTAAGCATTCATACTCTTCATCCTCGGCAGGCGCTTTGGCTTACACCGGTTCCCCGGTACCTGCTGTCTTCGGCATGGTCTTAAATGACCTTACTCAACATATCACAGCCCCGGGCGGCTGTCAAGGTTTTTTTGCTTTATTTCTCCGGCTATTTTGCCGGCTGTCTTTCATTCTTGTTTTGTCACATACCCGTCTGCGTCAATGGACACGCCCGGGGAAATGTCTCTCATGTACTGCAGGATCCGTTCTTTTTCCGCACCTTCTACAAGCTTCACACTGCAGTCCTCCTGGCGGGCCGGGAGGAACTGAAGCTGCTTAAGCCCGTTTTCATCCAGGGTGACCCGCACCAGGCAGCTGTCTAAGGGCTTGGAGTTGAACAAAAAGTTTCCCAGGCTGTAAACCACGGGCGTATCCCCGCAGTATCCCAGCGGCTGCAGCACATGGGGATGGGCCCCGATAATCAGGTCCGCGCCCGCCTCCGCGATCCTGGGCGCCTGGTCCTGCTGCGCCCAGTCCAGTTCATCCGTCCCTTCCGTTCCCCAGTGGATGAACACAATGACGTAGTCGCTGACCTGCTTGGCATTCCGGACGACCTCCAACAGCTGCGCAGGATCCAGGCAGCGGAAAACGCCGGGGGAATCGGCCGTGGCCCCTTTTGTATCCGGATTGTCAAGCCTCTCAATCTGGGTAGCCGCTATGAACGCAATCTTTTTGTCATTGGCAATAAAGGAAACCGGCCGGGCCGCTTCTTCCAGATTGCGCCCCGCCCCCATATACGGGATGGAAATGCCCTGCAGGGTATCCAGGGAATCCGTCAGGGAAACTTCCCCGTAATCATAGGCGTGGTTGTTGGCCAAAGAAACCAGGTCCGCCCCCATGTCCTGCAGCAGGGAGGCATATTCCGGCTTTGCCCGGAAGGTAAAGGTCTTGCCCTGCGTCGGGGTCCCCCGGTCCGTATAGGGAAACTCGTTGTTTACCACAAAAAGATCCGCCGAGCGCATCACCTGCAGCGTTTCCGCAGAAATGCTGCCTTCAATCCCTTTCCCCCTCTGGAGAAGCTTTGCCATGGGCGCATAGTGGTCGTCAAATAGGATATCCCCCGCAAAGACAATGGAAATTTCTTCCGGGTCCGCCGTTTCTTTTGCATAAATATTCTGCTGCCTGCACAGCTCTTCATCCGCCAGCAGGGAATCGTATTTCCCTTCCCGGGCGCTGTCTTCCCGGCCGTCCGTTTCCCTGGCCAGGTTGCCTCCTTCCCGCACGGGCAAAACGCTTTCCCCCGCCGTCATCTGTCCCTGCACCCGGACAACTTCCAGCTGTGTCGTTTCCATGCCGGCGACGGCCCACCCGGCCATCAAAACGGCGCAGTCCGCCGTAATCGTCAAAACCAGTACCGACAGAAACAGCCTGAATTTTCGTCCGGATTTTTTCCTCTTTCCCGCCATAGCTTCCTCCGTGTCCGGGCGCCTTTTCCCAAGCCGTATGACGGTTTGCGATGCCCTGGCCTTTTCTTCGATTCTATCCGGCTTTCCGGGCTACGTCAAGGGATGGGGCGGGAATTTGTTCCCTGTTCCGCTACTGCGACAAAAAGGAGACGGCTTTGCACAAAAACCGTCTCCTTTTTGTATGTCAGGGGTTTTAAGCCGGAATAAACCGGTGGACCCCATATGGTTCTTTTGTCCCTGCCAATCGGCAATCAGCAGTATTTTGCGGTGGAAACTTTCACGCCGGGGCCCATGGTGGTAGCCAGCGTAATGCTTCTGAGGTACTGACCCTTCAGTGCGCTGGGCTTCGCTTTCATAATCGCATCCATCAGCGCCCTGTAGTTCTCGGACAGTGCTTCTTCGGTGAAGGAAACCTTACCGATCGGAACATGAACGATATTGGACTTGTCAAGTCTGTATTCGATCTTACCGGCTTTGATATCGTTGATTGCCTTCGTCACGTCCATGGTAACCGTACCAGCCTTGGGGTTGGGCATCAGGCCTTTGGGGCCCAGGATCTTACCGAGACGGCCTACAACGCCCATCATGTCGGGAGTTGCAACAACCACGTCGAAATCCAGCCAGCCTTCGTTCTGGATTCTGGGGATCAGCTCGTCGCCGCCCACATAATCTGCTCCCGCAGCCTGCGCTTCGTCCAGCTTCGCGCCCTTTGCGAATACCAAAACCTTCACGGTTTTACCGGTACCGTTGGGAAGCACTACCGCGCCGCGGATCTGCTGTTCTGCATGACGGCCGTCGCAGCCGGTCCTGATATGCACTTCAACGGTCTCGTCGAATTTTGCGGTTGCGGTCTTTTTCACCAATGCAATGGCATCGGCGGGATCATACTGAGTTGTGCGATCTACCAGTTTGGCAGCTTCGCCGTATTTCTTTCCATGTTTCATTTCCATTTCCTCCATTGGTGGTTAGCGTAACGGCCTTGCGTCCGTTACTCCCAGTTATTGACAGCGATCAGTCTTCTACTACAATACCCATGCTTCTTGCGGTGCCGGCGATCATGCTCATCGCAGCTTCCACGCTTGCAGCGTTTAAGTCGGGCATCTTCGTCTCCGCGATTTCGCGCAGCTTATCTTTGGAAATCGTAGCGACTTTGGTCTTGTTCGGCACTGCGGATGCGCTCTTTAAGTTGCATGCTTTCTTCAGCAGTACTGCAGCAGGCGGAGTCTTGGTAATGAAGCTGAAACTTCTGTCTGCGTAAACGGTGATCACTACAGGGATGATAACGTCGCCCTTGTCAGCGGTCCTTGCGTTGAACTGCTTGGTGAATTCAACGATGTTGACGCCGTGCTGACCGAGCGCAGGGCCTACCGGGGGAGCCGGCGTAGCCTTGCCTGCAGGAATCTGTAACTTAATGTAACCGGTAACTTTCTTTGCCATGTCAGGCACCTCCTAAATATATTGTGGTATGGCGCAGGTTTTCCCCCGTCTCCTGTAGACGGGACGCTGCTTCCACTGCTCAACGGATTGCTCCAGTGAACGCTTTACTGTAACTTCCTCACCTCTGCAAAGCTGATCTCCACAGGGGTATCCCTGCCAAACAGCTCCACGTTGATGATCACGGTCTGCTTATTGTAGTCGATCTTCTGCACCGCGCCGACCGTATCTTTCCATGCGCCCGCAACCACGACGATGGTATCCCCTTCCGAGAAATCGATGGAAACATTCTCCGTCTTGATGCCCAGGGGTTTCATCTCCGCTTCCGTCAGCGGCACGGGTTTGCTCCCCGGCCCAACGAAACCGGTCACGCCCCTGGTATTGCGGACAACATACCAGGTATCATCGTTCATGACCATATTGACGAGCACGTATCCCGGAAACAGTTTTTTCTGAACGGTCTTTTTTGCGCCGTTCTTCATCTCGACGACTTCCTGCATGGGAACCCGGACCTCCAGAATCTCTTCTTCCAGATGCCGGTTTTCAATCGTCTTTTCCAGGTCGGCCTTTACCTTGTTCTCGTATCCGGAATAGGTATGGGCCACATACCATTTCGCTTCTGCCATAAGAATCTCCTTCTCGTCACATTGTTAAGAAGTTAATACCATACTGCATAATCATATCCAGGACCGCAATGACCACACCCATAGCAATGGATACGATCACAACCGCCACGGACTGTTTGAGCAGGGTGTTCTTATCGGGCCAGATGATCTTTTTAAACTCGGCTTTGACACCGTCAAAAAACTTTATTTTCGGTGCCTTTTGTTCGTTCGACATACGAAAACCCCTTTTTATTTCGTCTCTTTGTGAACCGTGTGTCTCTTGCAGAATCTGCAGTACTTCTTGGTCTCCATTCTGTCCGGATGGGCCTTCTTATCCTTCGTCGTATTGTAGTTGCGCTGTTTGCACTCCGTGCAAGCCAATGTGATTCTTGTACGCATATTTCCACCTCCGTGCGTGCTTGTCTTTTATTCCTCCAGGCCTTTCTTCTGTGGGCGCGGCAGGCCGATCCGTCCTCGTGATTCTGCCGGGAATACTCCGAAATCAGAGCATAAAAAAAAGACCTAAAATCCATCTCGCTACTCGACTATATCACAAGCAAATCCGTGCGTCAACCGTTTTTTCGCATCTGTTTTGCAAATTATCGGCCAAACGGCGGCCGGTTATGCGTCCCTGGCTGCCAGGTTCAGGGCGCTGCGGATCACTTTGTCCATATCGTAGTAACGGTACTGCCCCAGCCTTCCGCCAAAGACCACGTTTTTTTCGGCCTTTGCCAGTTCTTCATAGCGTGCGTAAAGGGCCGTATTCTTTTCATCGTTGATGGGGTAATAGGGGTCCTCCCCCTTTTTCCAGGGCGCAGGGTATTCCCTGGTAATCACCGTGCCCTTGCCGGTTTTGAATTCAAAATGCTTGTGCTCGATAATCCGGGTATAGGGGACTTCCCTCTCCGTATAATTGACCACCGCGTTTCCCTGGTAGTTGTCCTCCTCCGGCAGGATTTCCGTCTCAAAGCGCAGGGAACGGTATTCCAGCTCGCCGAAGCAATAACCGTAGAACTCGTCGATCATTCCCGTATACACAAGGCGGTCCCAGGTGGTCTTTTCTTCTTCCGGCCTGCCTGCATTTTCAGCCGAAAAATCCTGCCAGGAACAGTTCGTGCGGACCGTGCAGCCCTCCAGAAGCTTCTCCACGATCCGGGTGTAGCCTCCCTCCGGGATGCCCTGGTAAGGGTCGTTGAAATAGTTGTTGTCGTAGGTAAAGCGCAGGGGAAGCCTTTTAATAATGAAGGCGGGCAAGTCCTTACAGTCCCGTCCCCACTGCTTTTCCGTATAGCCTTTCACCAGCTTTTCATAGACGTCCCTTCCCACCAAAGAAAGGGCCTGCTCTTCCAGATTTTTGGGCTCCCCGATGGAAAGTTCCCCGATCTGGGATGCGATCTTTTCCTTTGCCTGCGCAGGTTTGCGGATGTTCCACATCCGGCTGAAGGTGTTCATGTTAAAGGGCAGGTTATACAGTTCGTCCCGCCAGACTGCGATGGGGGAATTGATATAGTGGTTGAAGTGTGCAAATTGGTTCACATACTCCCAGACTTCCCGGTCCGAAGTATGAAAAATATGGGCACCAAACCTGTGTACGTTGATGCCCATCACTTCTTCCGTATAGATATTCCCCGCAATATGATCTTTCTTTTCGATCACCAGGACTTTCCTGCCGCGCTTTTGCATCTCGTGTGCAAATACCGCGCCGAACAGGCCGGCCCCGACAACCAGGTCGTCATAATGCATGGTATCTCTCCTGTCTTATTTTGCTTTGTATTTTTTAATCTGGACAAAATCTTCCATCAGGCCCAGGATCTTGTCGCGTCCTTCCTGATTGAGCTTCACGTAATACTGCATCACGCGGTTCTCCAGAAGCTGTTCGCTGATCGTTGTATCTCTTTCCAGGGAGCTGAAATCCACCGGGTTCAAATTCAGTTTGTTGCACATTTTGATCACTGTGCCGTAAGCCATACCGTCGATGCCGCGTTCAAGCGCGGTTACCAGTGTGCTGTAAGGAATCTGCATTTCCAGAGCGAACTGTCTTACGCTTCTGTACTGACTCAAAATTTCCTTCTTCAAAATCTGTGCCTTCGTCATTTCTTTCCCTCCATTGTTGTTTGATGTCGATGTCTGTCTTTTCTTGCCTTGAATATGACTTTATCGGCAATTACTATCTTATTTTACACTATAACGCTTGAATCTTGCAACAGGATTATTACTAAAAAATGATAAATTTCCCTAGCATCCACGGCGGTTTCCCGTTTAATACAGCTTCGCCCCGGCAGGAATCCTGTCGTCCACCATCAGAAGGTTTAATCCTTCCCGGCCGTCTTCTTCATGCACCGCCGAGATCAGCATTCCTTCGGAATCAATGCCCATCATCTTCCTGGGCGGCAGGTTTACGATGGCGATACAGGTCTTCCCGACCAGTTCTTCCGGCTCGTAATACTCGTGAATCCCGCTTAAAATCGTGCGCCTCCGGTCTGTCCCGTCATTTAAGGTGAACTTCAAAAGCTTCTTGGACTTTGCAACCGCCTCGCAGGCCTCAACCTTTACGGCGCGGAAATCCGATTTGCTAAACGTGTCAAAGTCCACCATTTCCTCAAAGAGCGGCTCAATCTTCACATGGGAAAAATCAATTCCGGCAGCCGGCTTTTCTGCCGCTACAGCTTTCCCCGCCTGGGCTTCATTGTTTGCCGCGTTCTTGGCCGCGCCCTGGGTCTTCATCGTGGGGAACAAAAGCACGTCCCTGATCGCCATGGAATTGGTCATAAGCATCACCATCCGGTCGATGCCAAAGCCGATGCCGCCGGTGGGGGGCATACCGATCTCCAGTGCGTTCATAAAGTCTTCGTCGATGGAGTTGGCTTCCTCATCGCCCTGCCGGATCAGCTCTTCCTGCGCCTCAAAACGTTTCCTCTGATCCAGGGGGTCATTGAGCTCGGAATAGGCGTTGGCCATTTCGTTGCCGTTGATGAACAGCTCGAACCGCTCAGTATATTCCGGCTTGTCCGGCTTTCTCTTGGTCAGGGGGGAGATTTCCACCGGATGATCCATGACAAAGGTCGGCTGGACCAGGTGCTCTTCCACATATTCTTCAAAGAAAAGGCTTAAGATATCGCCCTTCTTGTGACGCTCCTCGTATTCGATATGATGCTCTTTTGCCAGCGCCTTGGCTTCTTCGTCGGAATGGATCCCGTCGAAGTCAATGCCCGTATATTTTTTCACCGCGTCCAGCATGGAAATGCGCTCGAACGGCTTTTCCAGGTCGATCACCACGTCCCCGTAGGGCACCTGGCAGGTTCCCAGCACCTCTTTTGCCACGTAGCGGTACAGGTTTTCCGCCAGATCCATCATCCCGTGATAGTCGGTATAGGCCTGGTAAAGCTCCATCAGGGTAAATTCCGGGTTATGACGGGCGTCGGCCCCTTCGTTGCGGAAAACCCTGCCGATCTCATAAACCCGTTCCATGCCGCCCACGATCAGTCTCTTTAAGTAAAGCTCCAGGGAAATCCTCAGCTTGACGTCTTCGTCCAGGGCATTGTAATGGGTGACAAAAGGTCTTGCCGCCGCGCCCCCGGCGTTGGCCACCAGCATGGGCGTCTCCACTTCCATAAAGCCCTGGCCGTCCAGATAGCGGCGCACCGCGCTGATGATCCGGGAACGCTTTACAAAAGTCTCCTTCACATCCTGGTTCATAATCAGGTCCACATAGCGCTGGCGGTATCTTAAATCCGTGTTGGTCAGGCCGTGATATTTCTCCGGGAGCACCTGCAGGCTCTTGGACAGCAGGGTAACTTCGGACGCGTGGACGGAAATCTCCCCGGTTTTGGTCCGGAATACCTCGCCGCGCACGCCCACAATGTCGCCCACGTCATATTTTTTGAAATCGGCATAGGGCTCTTCGCCGATGCTGTCCCTTGCCACATAAATCTGGATGCTTCCCTTCAGGTCCTGCACATTGCAGAAAGAGGCCTTGCCCATCACCCGTTTAAACATGATCCGGCCCGCCACGCTGACGGTCTGTCCTTCCAGTTCTTCAAACTTTTCCCGGATGTCTGCGCTGTGTGTGCTGACATCGTATTTTACGCGGACAAAGGGATCCTTCCCCGCTTCCTGCAGGGCCGCCAGCTTTTCCCGGCGTACTTTCAGGACCTGGTTTAAGTCCTGTTCCCTCGTATTTTCCCCGCCGCTGTTTCTCTGTGCATCTGCCACGTCTTACACTCCTTTATCGTCTGGGTCAGTTGGACCGCTCAATTTCCAGTACCTTGTACTGCAGAACGCCTGCCTGGGTTTCCACGTCCACCACGTCGCCCACTCTCGCGCCGATCAGCGCCTTGCCCACAGGGGATTCATTGGAAATCTTCCCTTTTAAGCTGTTGGCCTCGGTAGAACCCACAATCTTGTAATCCAGTTCTTCCGCGTATTCCAGGTCCAGGATCTTCACCTGGCAGCCGATATTGATCCGGTCCAGATCCACTTCGTCCTCGACCACCACTTCCGCGTTTTTCAGAATCTTTTCCAGCTCTTCGATCCTGGCTTCGATGTCGCGCTGCTCGTCCTTGGCCGCATCATACTCCGCGTTCTCGGACAGGTCCCCCTGCTCCCTGGCTTCCTTGATCTTCTGCGCCACTTCCTGACGTTTGACCACTTTCAGCTCATGCAGCTCGTCTTCGTATCTGCGAAGTCCCTCATAAGTGAGAATGTTCTTCTTTTCTTCCATGTTTTCATCCCTCTTTTTATGATACGTTCCGTACCGGATTTTTTATAATCAAATCGCATTATACCGTGCTTTCATAACAGTGTCAAGGTAGTTTCGGACGGACTGGTAGGGAATATCCGGCCTTTTTTCCCGGAAAAATTCCTGCTTTTTGCTGTCCGAAGTCAGGTCCAGATACAGGCTGGCGGGGGCCAGCCGTTCCACGGGCGGACGCTTCCCGGCGCACAGGTCGATCACTGCGGTCTTGCGCCCGTCCGTGCGCGGCAATGTTGGACAAAAGCAGGCGGAAAGCCCGCTTTGCCCATACAGTTCTTCAAAGAAGCCATCCCCTTCCTCCGGACGCGCCCCCACCACGAACAGGCCGTTTAAATCCGGAAAGCACTCCCTTAAAAACAGTTCCCGCCAGCGCCCCGACTGCTGCCAGAAGGATTCTTTCGTCCAGAGGATTAAAATTTCGCGGAACGGCTGCTCCTTCCAGAAAAGCGCCGCCAGGGAAGGCGGCGGCACAGGCGGCCGGTAGCCGGGAAAGCATTGCTCCAGCCCTGCCGATATCCACACCGTACCCGGCTCCTTTCTTTGACTGTCCACATAACGGGCCACTTTTCCCATCAGCATCCGTCTTGCCGCCGGTTTTCCTACAGCCTTTTCAAACCATGCGCCGGGCAGCAGATGCAGCGTCACCCGGTTTCCCCTCCAGGAAAAACGGATTTCCTCCGGCCTTTTTTTCGGGCCGCCGCAGGCGGTTTTTGCCTCGTCCACCATGAAATAGTTGATTTCTTCCATGGTCCAGTTTATGAAAGGAGCAGTTCTTTCATACCATCGGTAAGCTGCTGCATGGTTTCCATTTCGTTGATCTTCCTGCGCAGCCCTGCCGCATGGGGAAGGCCCGTGCTGTACCAGGCTACATGCTTGCGCATTTCCCGCACCGCGGTATATTCCCCCTTGTACTCTGCCAAAAGCCCGGCGTGGCGCAGGATCATCTCATACAGGGCCTGGCGGTCCGGTCTTTGAGGTTTGGCTTCCCCTTTCATGGCCGCAAGGATTTCCCGGAAAATCCATGGATTTCCCCGGGCCGCACGTCCCACCAGCACCCCGTCGCAGCCGGTCTGTTCCATCATTGCAAGGGCGGTTTCTGCGTCCGTCACATCCCCGTTTCCCAGGACCGGGATACGGACCGCTTCCTTTACCCGCGCGATGATCTCCCAGTCCGCCTGCCCGCTGTAATACTGCTCCCGGGTCCTGGCGTGCACCGCCACCGCCGCCGCGCCGGATTCCTGGGCGATCCGGGCGATCTCCACGGCGTTTATGCTCGTTTCGTCAAACCCTTTCCGGATCTTCACCGTTACCGGCTTATGGATGGAACGGGCCGCCGCCTCGATGATCCTGCCTGCGAGCACGGGATTTTTCATCAGGGCGCTTCCCTCCCCGTTATTGACTACTTTGGGGACCGGGCATCCCATATTCAGGTCCAGCACCGCAAAGGGCCTGTCCTCGATCCGTTTCGCCATCTCCCCTATGATCTTAGGGTCCGAACCAAACAGCTGCAGGGAAACCGGCCCTTCCTTCGGATGGATCCGCATCAGTTCTTCCGTATTTTTGTTTCCATATAAAATCGCTTTCGCGCTGATCATTTCCGTACATACCATCCCGGCGCCCTGTTCTTTGCAGAGCAAACGAAATGGCAGGTCGCTTACACCTGCCATTGGCGCCAGAATTACCGGATTGTCCAGACATACGTTTCCTATTTTCAGTCGGTTCATGCTCCACCCTTCCGATTCTTTTCGTATAATATGCGCAGACCGTCCAGGGTCAGGGAACTGTCGTACACGTCGATGGCGTCCGTTTCGTCCGCGATAATCCTCCCCAGTCCGCCGGTAGCCACTACTTTCAGCTCCCGATAGCCGCTTTCCTTCTTGACCTGGCTGATAATGTATTCCGTCTGGCCGATCTGTCCGTATACCAGTCCGGCCTGCATGCTGGACACCGTTTCCCTGGCCAGGATGCTGTCCGGCTTTTTGATCTCCACTTCCGGAAGCTTCGCCGTATCTTCCCACAGCGCCTTGGCGGAAATCCGGATCCCGGGCGCCGTAATGCCCACGCCGAAGCACCCGTCTTGCGTTACAAGGTCATAGGTGGTGGCGGTTCCAAAATCCAGTACCAGCACGGGGCCGCCGTATTTTTCGTAAGCTGCCACCACATCCACGATCCGATCCGGCCCGATTTCTTTGGGATTTTCCGATGTAATCCGAATCCCGGTCTTAATCCCGGATCCCACAATGACCGGATCCAGCTTCAGGTACCGCCTGACGCCGCCCGTCAGGGCGTGCATCACGTTTGGCACCACGCTGGCGATAATGGCCCCGGAAAGCCGCTTTGGCTCCACCTGGTTGCTCTTGAGCATTTCCCGGATCTCGATCCCGTATTCGTCCGAAGTACGCAAAAGCCTGGAGGTCATCCGGAAAGTGGTAATCAGCTCTTTCTCCCGGTAGACGCCGAAGGTAATGTTGGTGTTTCCCACATCGATCACAAGAATCATCATTTTCTTCCCTTCCGAAGCGTGCGCTTCATTCCTCTTCCCCAAGCAGGGCGGACAGATCCTGCTTCAGGACAAAAACCCTGTAATACAGCCGCAAAGATTCCAGCAGTTCCTGCCGGTTTTTCCGGATTTCCCCCACTAAAAGGCCGCTGGAAACCTCGTCGTAAAGCAGGTCGTCTTCGGCCGCATCCGTTTCAAAGGCAAGGGTGCCGTCCGGCTCAAAGACAATGGTAAATATGCCTCCCACCTCCGCCGTAAAGAGTACGCAGATAATGTGCAGTTCCTCCTGGACCGACTGCGGGATCCCGGAAAACAGCGGGTTAAAATAATATTTTTTTTCGTAGGCATTGGCCCCGCAGAGCACCACCTTTTCCCCTTTTTGTGCAGATTCAGACATATCCGTAAATTCCTCTCACTGATACTTCCCCGGAAAACACCGCTTCCACCGGGCCGTCGCTGCGTCGCACCAGCAGCCGGCCGGAATCGTCGATCCCAAGCGCCGTCCCCATAAAGCTTCCCGCCGGGTCCAGCACTTCCACCTGCCGCATCCGGTTTGCCAGAAGGCTTTCATATTCTTCCCGCAGCCCCGACAGGTCCCCGGTCCGGCAGACGGCTTCGAAGCAATCCGTCAGGCCGCATAAAATATCCGCCAGCAGCGTTTCCCGTTCAAAGGCACGGCCGCATTCCCGCTTCAGCGAAGTGGCCACGGACGCGATGGAATCCGGGAAACGCTCCTGATTGACGTTAAGGCCGATCCCCGTTACCACGCAGTAGCCGCCCTGCCCGTCAGGCTGCAGCTCCGTCAGGATGCCGCACACCTTCCTTGCGCCGATGACCACGTCATTGGGCCATTTAATCCGCGCCCGTACGCCAAACGTCCCAAGGACGCGGCATACCGCAAGGGCTGCGGCCGGCGTCAGCATGGGGGCTTTCGGGGCGGGAAGGTCCGGCCGCACCAGGGCGCTGAAGTAAAGATTTTCCCCGGGCGGGGAAATCCAGGTCCTTCCCCGTCTGCCTCTTCCGGCCGTCTGTTCTTCCGCCGTCACCGCCAGGATGCTTTTCGTTTGCGCAGCCCTCCGTCTGACCTCCGCATTGGTGGAATCCGTAACGGGAAGGCAGACCACCCGTCCTTCCCACGGCCCTCCATGCAGCGCCTCTTCCAGCTTTTTTCCTTCCAGCATGGTCAGTCCCTGTGTTCCTCCCAGCCAAGGGTTGCAGCCATCACCGCCTTGATGGTATGCATCCGGTTTTCCGCTTCGTCAAAGACCACGGAAGCTTCGGACTCGAATACCTCGTCCGTCACTTCCATTTCGTAGATGCCGAATCGTTCCCCGATCTCCCTGCCGATCTGGGTATTGCGGTCGTGGAAGGCGGGCAGGCAGTGCATGAAAATCGCGTTCCCGGCATTCTTCATCACGTCCCGGTTCACCTGGTAGGGGGACAGGTCTTCAATCCGTTCCATCCACACCGCGTCCGGCTCTCCCATGGAAACCCATACGTCCGTGCAGATCACGTCCGCGCCTTTCGTCCCTTCCGTTACGTCCTCTGTCAGCGTAATGCTGCCGCCGGTCTGCTGCGCAATCTGCCGGCACTCCTCCACCAGCATCCGGTCCGGGAAATACCTGGACGGCGCGCAGGCGGTAAAGTGCATGCCCATTTTGGCGCACAGCACCATGTAGGAATTGCCCATGTTGTAACGGGCGTCCCCCATATAGACAAGCTTCACGCCCTGTATCCTGCCCAGGTGTTCCCGGATGGTCAGAAGGTCCGCCAGCATCTGGGTGGGATGAAACTCGTTGGTCAGACCGTTCCACACGGGCACGCCTGCGTATTTTGCGAGCTCTTCCACCACATCCTGGCCGTAGCCGCGGTATTCAATCCCTTCAAACATCCGTCCCAGTACCCGGGCCGTGTCCTTGATGCTTTCTTTTTTGCCGATCTGGGAGCTGGAAGGATCCAGATAGGTGGTCCCCATTCCCAGATCGTGCGCAGCCACTTCAAAGGAGCTTCTCGTCCTTGTGCTGGTCTTTTCAAAAATCAGCGCAATGTTTTTCCCCCGAAGGGTATCCACCGGGATCCCCGCCTTTTTCATGGCTTTGAGTTTCGCGGCCAGATCGACCAGGTAGCTGATCTCCTCCGGCGTATAATCCAGTAATTTTAAAAAGTGGCGTCCTTTCAGGTCCATTCCCTTCTCCCGTCCTTTCCCGTTTTCATTCCGAAAAATGTGTGGGCTGTTACATCGGCCTGACACCAGCGTGCGTCCAATGCAACAGCCCTCTTTTCTGATTATTTTTCTGTTAAAAGTTCCCTGGCGCTGGCCAGTACGCCGGCCATGTTCTGAATCTCGGAAGGAATGATAATCTTGGTCGCCTGTCCGTCCGCAGCCTTCTCAAACGCCTCCAGGCTCTTGAGCTTTAAGACGGCGTCGTCCGCGCCCACTTCCTTGATGTAGCGCAGGCCGTCGGCGGTAGCCTGCTGGACCTTTAAGATGGCTTCCGCTTCACCTTCCGCCTCGCGGATCATCTTTTCCTTCTCCGCTTCCGCCCTCAGGATCGCGGACTGCTTCTCCGCCTCCGCTTCCAGGATCGCGGATTCCTTCTTTCCTTCCGCAACCAGGATCGTGGACTTCTTCTCGCCTTCCGCACGCAGGATCGCTTCCCTTCTTTCCCGCTCCGCCTTCATCTGTTTTTCCATGGCGTCCTGGATGGCCGCCGGAGGGATGATGTTCTTAAGCTCCACCCGGTTGACCTTAATGCCCCAGGGGTCCGTAGCCACATCCAAAGACGCGCGCATCTTGGCGTTGATCGTCTCCCTGGAAGTCAGCGTCTGGTCCAGTTCCAGATCGCCGATGATATTGCGCAGCGTGGTAGCGGTCAGGTTCTCAATGGCCATGATGGGATTTTCCACGCCGTAGGTAAACAGCTTGGGATCCGTGATCTGGAAAAATACAACCGTATCGATACGCATCGTCACGTTATCCTTGGTGATCACGGGCTGCGGGGGGAAATCCGCCACCTGTTCCTTCAAAAGGACCTTCTTTGCCACCCGGTCGATGATCGGGACTTTAAAATGGATTCCCACACCCCAGGTGCCCTGATAGGCTCCCAGCCGCTCTACCACATAGGCCTGTGCCTGGGGGACAACCTTGATGCAGGACGCCACGATCAGCACTACCAGAATCAACAGAATCAACAAAACAATTCCCAAAAACATAGTATCCACCTCTTTCCTGCGGCGCGCAGCGCCGCATCAGTCCGGGCGCTTCGCTTTTATCAGCCTGCCGCCCTTTCCGGTTCCACAATAAGCTTCACGCCATCGATGGCCTGCACCGTCACCACATTCCCCTCGGGGATCCTGCCGTCGGCGGCAGCGGAACGCGCCGTCCACTGCATCCCGTTTAAGGTGACCTGGCCGCAGCCCTTTAAGTTGTCGATCTCGCCGGTAACAACTCCCTTTCTGCCGATCAGACTCTCCACATTGGTCTTCGTCCGGTCCCCGTTAAAATATCTCATGGCAACAGGCCTCGTGAACACCAACATCAGAATCGATACGACTAAAAACAGCGCAATCTGCAAAAACAGGGGTGCGCTGCAGGCAGCGGCAATCAGGGCAACCAGCGCCCCGGCAGCAAACCAGATCGTGGTCAGTCCCATCGTAGCGGCTTCGATTACCACCAGCAGTACCAGCAGGACCAGCCAGATGATCACTTCCGTCATATCGGATGCCTCCTTTCCTGGAAACCTGTCCTTATGATACTATACTTCAGCCGGATATTCAACCAAATTCCTCACCAGAAAACATGGTTGCCGATCACGATTCCCTCCCGGCCCCCGGCCCTTCTAAAGTGCGCGGCGCCCCCGATGGGGCTGGCCCCTCCGATGGCCTCCCGGGCGGCCTGCAGGCAGGAAGCCTTTACGTTCCCGGCAGACAAAAGCCGCGCCAGCTGCCCGCTGCCGGCAGGCGTAAACTGCCCCGATGCAAAAATCACGTCCCGGATGGTATTGGGATAAGCCGGGCTTTTCACCCGGTTCATTACCACCGCGCCCACGGCGACCTGCCCTTCGTATGGTTCGTCCCCGGCTTCGCACTGGATCAGGGCCGCCAGCAATACGTCGTCCGCCGAAGCCATGGCCTTTGCCTTCTGCGCCTCGGCTTCCCGCTTTTTCTCTGCGGCTTCTTCCTGCGCCTGTCTCTCCTCTTCTTCCCTCTGCTGCACCTGGGCGACCGTTTCCCCGTGGTCTACCAAAAATTCCACTTCCACATAGTCGGCGGAGACATATCCCGTCTTCCCGCCGTAATCCACGGCCACCCATCCGTCCGGCACAGTCTTTCCTTCGCTGAACGTAAGCTGGCTGTCATCGACCACTTCGTATTCCGCCCCTTCTTCCAGCAGGTCGTATACGCCCGCGTCAGAAGAGGGCTCCTTGCGGATCCGCAAAGCCCCCGTGGTCGTCCGGGCAATGGTCCTGCCTTCGTTTTCCGCCATGGCCTGCGCCTCTTTCCCAAACAGCAGGTATTCATCGCTGGCCCAGCCCTCCAGTTCGCCGGAAACCAGTTTCGTCCAGCCGTCCCGGCGCTCCAGGACGGTGCCTCCGCAGTCCGCGTACAGATAACCCGCCAGTTCCGCCTCGCTGTCCGGCTCCGTCCTCACATTGAGCACGTTGCTGACGTCCGCCATCACCAGGCTGCCCGTTTCGTCTTCTTCGTCCCCTTCTTTCCCGTCGTCCGAAGCCCGTTCGCTCCCGGCGTTTG
>CALWGP010000019.1 GCA_944380095.1 uncultured Lachnospiraceae bacterium
TTTTGATTTTGCCGTCCATGGTCAGCCCATGGCGCTGCCGGTACTTTAGACCTGCGCCACGTCTTTCATGGAGAAGCTCATCCTGCCCATCTTGTCTTTGCCCAGGCAGACCACAGTCACCTTGTCGCCCAGCGTCAGGACGTCTTCCACGCGGTTGATTCTTTCCCTGGCGATCTTGGAAATATGGACCAGGCCTTCCTTGCCCGGTGCGAATTCCACAAATGCGCCGAATTCCTTGATGCTTACCACTGTGCCCTTAAAGATCTGGCCGGCTTCAAAATCCGTCACAATGATCTTGATCATCTCCACAGCCTTATCCATCATGGCCTTGTCCGTTCCGCATACGGATACGTTGCCGTCGTCCGTAATATCGATCTTCACGCCGGTGCGGGCAATGATCTCATTGATGGTCTTGCCTCTCTGGCCCACCACTTCGCCGATCTTTTCGGGATCGATCTGGATGGAAATAATCTTGGGCGCATACTTGCCCACTTCCGGTCTGGGCTTGGCAATGCAGGGCGTCATAATTTCGTTGAGGATATATTCCCTTGCCTCTTTGGTCCTGGCGATGGCCTCCTCCACGATGGGCCTTGTCAGGCCGTGGATCTTGATATCCATCTGGATGGCGGTAATGCCGTCGTGGGTTCCCGCTACCTTAAAGTCCATGTCCCCGAAGAAATCTTCCAGTCCCTGGATATCGGTCAGCACAATGTAATCGTCGTCCGTCTCCCCGGTTACCAGGCCGCAGGAAATCCCCGCCACCTGCTTTCTGATGGGCACACCCGCCGCCATCAAAGACAGGGTGGAAGCGCACACCGAAGCCTGGGAAGTGGAGCCGTTGGACTCAAAGGTCTCGGACACGGTGCGGATTGCGTAAGGGAACTCTTCCTCCGTGGGAAGTACGGGCATCAGCGCCTTCTCTGCCAGCGCGCCGTGGCCGATTTCGCGGCGTCCGGGGCCTCTGGAAGGTTTGGTCTCCCCTACGGAATAAGAAGGGAAGTTGTAATGGTGCATATATCTTTTCGCTACTTCGTTTTCATCCAGCCCGTCGATCTTCTGCATCTCGGACAGGGGCGCCAGGGTGCAGACATTGCAGATCTGGGTCTGTCCGCGGGTAAACATGGCGGAGCCGTGTACCCTGGGGATAATGTCGATTTCCGCTGCCAGCGGACGGATCTGGGTAATGGCGCGGCCGTCGGGACGCTTGTGGTCCTTCAGGATCATCTTGCGGACGGTCTTCTTCTGATACTGGTATACCGCTTCGCCCAGTACGGAAAGCCACTCTTCCTTTTCTGCGAACGCCTCTTCCAGACGCTCCGTGATCCGGCGGATATTCTCTTCCCTTACCTGCTTTACGTCCGTAAAGACAGCCTCTTCCATTTCCTGAGGGGGTACGATCTCCATAATCGCGTCAAACAGCTCCTGGGGAACTGCGCAGCTGGTATATTCATGCTTCGCTTTGCCTACTTCCGCAACGATCCGGTTGATGAAAGCGATGATGGTCTGGTTGATGTCGTGGGCCTTATAAATGGCCTCGATCATCTTGTCTTCCGGAACTTCGTTGGCGCCGGCTTCGATCATGATCACCTTCTGGCTTGTGGAAGCCACGGTCAGCTGCAGGTCGCCCTTCTTCCACTGTTCCTGGCTGGGATTGATCACAAATTCCCCGTCGATAAGGCCCACCTGGGTCATGGCGCAGGGACCGTCAAAGGGGATATCGGAAATGCAGGTTGCAATGGCGGAACCCAGCATAGCCACCAGCTCCGGACGGCACTGCGGATCCACGGACAGCACCAGGTTGTCCAGCGTCACGTCGTTTCTGTAATCCTTGGGGAAAAGGGGACGCATGGGCCGGTCAATGACCCTGCTGGTCAATACCGCGTTCTCGCTGGCTTTTCCCTCCCTTTTGTTGAATCCGCCGGGGATCTTGCCCACAGCGTACAGCTTCTCTTCATATTCCACGGAAAGGGGGAAGAAATCAATCCCTTCCCTGGGCTTTTCGCTTGCCGTCGCGGTGGACAGCACCGTGGTCTCCCCGTAATGCATGAATGCCGCCCCGTTCGCCTGGGCAGCCACGCGGCCTACGTCCACGCTCAGGGTGCGTCCGGCCAGCTCCATCGTAAATGTCTTGTACATCTGTTTTCCCTGTAACTGTCCGATGCTTTGACAGTCACTTTTCCTTTCTTCGTAAACTCCTGTGAATCTTGCTTCCTTCCAAATCCTTCAAACCGACAGGCAAAACTCCCGAAACTACTGATAAAAACACCGTCCCGATGTCCTTATCAGTGGTCTCGGAATCGCCCGTACCCGGCTGAAGTTTCCCTGGCATTTTGAAAAGACAGATTGAAATAAGGCGGAGACCGGTCCGATGCCGGCCCCTGTCTTCCGCCTTATCCTAACTTCTTTATTTTCTGATGCCAAGCCTTTCGATCAGAGCACGATATCTTTCGATATCCTTTTTCTTCAGGTAATCCAGCAGACCCCTTCTCTGTCCGACCATCTGCAAAAGGCCCCTTCTGGAATGATGATCCTTCGGGTTGTTCTTTAAGTGGTCGGTAAGCTCCTGGATCCTCGCGGTCAGAACGGCTACCTGTACTTCCGGAGAACCGGTATCTCCCTCGGTCCTGCCATACTCTTTGATAATCGCAGCTTTCTTCTCTTTGGAAATCATGTGTAAATCCTCCTTCATTCTTAAAACGCCTGGCACTAAGCTGCAGGTCGGAGTCTCCTGTCCCTGAGCGCCGGCTGAAATTCATACCTTGTGATTATAGCACGTCGTCTTCCCCCTGTAAACAGGTTTTTTCGATTCCGCGCACTTTTTGCACCGCAATCAGGACAGAATCCTCCTGACGCTGTAAGGCGTCCGGTAGGAAGCGTTGGAAATCTTGATCCCCGTCCTTGCGTTGCTGGCATGGATGACCTGCCCGTTGCCGATATAGATGGCCACATGGTTGACCACGCCGTTTTTCGCATAGAAGACCAGGTCGCCGGGCTGCGCCTGGGAAAGGCTAATCTTGGTCCCGTATTTTTCCTGGCTTCCGGAATGATGGGGAAGGCTCACCCCGTATTTTGCAAAAATGCTCAGGACAAATCCGGAACAGTCCGCGCCCTTGGTCAGGCTGGTGCCGCCCCACACGTAAGGGTTGCCCAAAAACTGCTTCGCATAGTTCACCAGGTCCACGCGCACATCGGAAACGCCTTCGCCGTATTTGAGCTCCGTCATGCTCACCGCTTTTTCCAGACGCTTGGCAATGTCCACGTATTCGGCGGAAACATAGGCTTCTTCATCGTCCAGCATGATCTTAACCCAGTCGCCTTCCTGGGAAACCACTTCCAGTTCCTCCCCTTCCGCCACCAGGGTAATCACCGGGGCTTCCAGGCTGCCCTCTTCCCGGACACGCAGGCCGCCGGAGTTGCAAACCGCCATCTCCGTGGCTTCCTCGTCCGCCAGGTCGCGGGCGTCCGACCCGGTCAGCATATAATCCGCCCGCACGTAGCCGGTCACCTTACCGGAACGGATTTTCAGCCACCCGTCCTCTTCTCCCAGCACGTCCGCGCCCGCGTGGCGGGGCATCTTGCCCACCAGCTCCTGGTCCTCCCCGGGCGCTTCCCGAACGTTCAAATAATCGTTGACATTGGCTATGCCCAGATTCTCATAGCCGTAAATTTTCTTTCTCTCCTGCTTCGCATTCTCTGCGGCCGCAAGATACTGCTCCGTATCCACGGAATCATCCAGGATCGATCCCACGCCCACGGAAGACACCGCGTCATGGATGGTGTGCTGCGCCGACGACGCCTCTGCCGGCATCCCTGCAAGTCCCATGCAAAGGACGCAGGCCGCTGCCGCAGCGCTGTATTTTGCAAAAGTTTTCCGGTTGCCCCCGAGTTTTCCAGGTCTGTACATCTGCAATCTCCTCTGTATCCGTCCTGTAAATTCCCGCCCTCGTTCTTTGTAACACTTTCGTAACAATTTATAATTATAAAGAACAACGCCCCTATTGTCAATATTGTCAACGCCCTTTTTCCGGCCTGCAGGCCGCGATATCCTTCTGAAGCTGCGCTTTGAGCGCCTCCAGGCTGTCGAACTTTTTTTCCGGCCGGACAAAGTCCAGCAGGCGTACCGTAATGAAGGTATCGTAAATATCCTCGTCAAAATCGTACATGTAGGTTTCCACCCCCATAACCGGATGATCGCCTTTTTGTACGGTGGGTTTGGTCCCGATATTGGTCAGTCCCCCAAAAACGCCTTTCCTGCATTCCACCTGGGAACGGTAAACCCCGTTTGGCGGCAGCAGCTTGTCCGGAGGGGGGAGCAGGTTTACCGTCGGAAATCCCAGCGTCCTGCCGATCCGGTTGCCGTGCACCACGGTGCCCATCACCGCGTAAGGGACGCCCAGCAGCCGCCCTGCTTCCCGCATTTTCCCGCATTCCACGCAGCTTCGCACCCGGGTGGAACTGATCTGTTTGCCCGCGTCAAAAACCTTGTCAATGATCTCCACCCGATAGCCGCATTGCATGGCATACTGCTGCAGGAGGGCGCAGTTCCCCCTCCCTTTGTCCCCAAAGGAAAGATCCGTCCCTGCGGCGATCAGGGCGGTCTTCATCCGGCTGCACAAAATTTCCCGGATGAAAGTCTCCGGCGGCGTAGCCGCAGTGGAAGCGTTCATGGGGAACTCAATCAGGACGTCGATGCCCATCTGCCGGAACAGCCGGCGCTTTTCTTCCTTTGTGGTCAGTCCTTTCTGCATTTTCCCTGAAAAAAAGGCGGCCGGGGAAGGGTCAAAGGTAAAAAGCACCGCCTGCAGCCCTAAATCCTTCGCTTCCACAATATGCTCCAGCAGCGCCCTGTGCCCCCGGTGCATCCCGTCAAATTTCCCGATGGCCACCGCCGACGGCCTGTCCAGCCAAAATTCAGTCTTCCCGGAAATGATCTGCATGTTCCCTTAACTGTCCTTTCCCAAAAACAATTTTACCGGCGAAAAAAGCCCGCCCCCGTTTTGCAGGGCATATATCCCGTAAAACCGGCCCTGCGGCCCGTATATCCTGATCCGTGTCCCGCCCTGTCCGTCCTCTTGTTTCCCTGTAGGCCGGTCTAAAAGCGGTTCTTCCAAAACAAGGCTTTCTGCACGCAGCGGGTTTCCGTTTTCGGCCAGGCGGACCCACTCCGTCCTGACCGTAGCCTTGGGCAGGTCCGCAAACAGGGTGTCTACGGGGATCAGTGCTTCTTCCAGCTTTCCTGCGTCGGCCAGCGCCTGGATTTCGGAAAGTTTTCTGGCGGTTTCGATGGAAAATGCCCCGGAACGGGTGCGCACCAGGCTTTCCATGGTGCCGCCGCAGCCCAGCTTTTGCCCGATGTCGTGGCAGAGGGTGCGGATATAGGTGCCTTTGGAACAGGCCACCTTCATCCAAACCCGTGGAAGGTCTATCTTCTCAATTTCCAGGGAAAGGATGGTAACCTTGCGGCTGGCGCGTTCCACTTCCCTGCCGGCCCGCGCCAGGTCGCACAGCTTTTTGCCGTTTACTTTCAGCGCGGAATACATGGGCGGGACCTGGTCGTACTCCCCCACAAACGAAAGCGCCGCTTTTCGCACCTCTTCTTCCCTTAAAATCACCGGTTTTTCTTCCAGCGTCTTTCCGGTCACATCCTGCGTATCCGTGGTGCGCCCCAGCAAAAGCACCGTCCGGTACTCCTTTTGCTTATCGGTTAAAAGCCCGCATACCTTTGTGGCGTTTCCCAGACAGACGGGAAGTACCCCGGACGCATCCGGGTCCAGGGTACCTGTGTGGCCTATTTTTTTCTGTTTGCAAATTCCCCTAAGCTTTGCCACCACATCGTGGGAGGTAAAGCCCGGTTCTTTATATACATTGAGGATTCCGTCCATGAAACCTCTTCCTTTCATGCCCCCAGCTGCTTTTCAATATGTAAGGACAGATTGTTGATACAGTCATAATAGGTTCCCTGCAGCGTGCAGCCCGCTGCCCTGACATGCCCGCCCCCGCCGAAATAAGAAGCGATTTTCGCCACGTCCACCCGTCCGTTGGAACGCAGGCTGACTTTATATTCCTGCAGGCCGGTCTGATACATGAAAATCGCGCACTCCACGCCTTTGGTAACGCGCAGCTGGCTTACGATTCCTTCCAGGTCCCCGGGCTTTGCATTGTAAAAATCCATGGTCTTTCTGTCAATGGCGCTGACGATGCAGCGGCCGTCCATAAACAGGATGCTCTCAAGGAGCGCCCTTCCCAGGATCTGGTTTTGCACATAACTTTTTTCATAAAAAGTTTCATCGATGAGCCTGGAAAAATCAAACCCGTATCCGACCAGTTCCGCCGCGGTGCGCAAAGTTTTGGGGCTTGTATTGGAATACTGGAATACCCCGGTATCGTGAATCATCCCGATATAAATCGCTTTTGCAACGGAAACATCCACCAGTTCCTTTTCCATCAGCTCATAGACCAGCTCGCTGGAAGAGCTGGCTGTGGGATCCACATAATTGATCTGCCCGCAGCCGTCCGCATTGCTGATGTGGTGGTCAATGTTAATGGTTTTCTTTGCCGTTTTAAAATAAGTCTCTGCCGCGCCCAGCCGGTCGCTGACCGTATCCACCGCGATGAATACGTCGTACCGGATGTCCTCGCTGCAGTCTGTCTTGATTTCTTCAATTCCTTCGATACAGGAAAAAACATCGGCCGGTTTTTCCAGGTATACGTCCGTCCTGGTATCCGGCAGCGCCTTTTTCAGATAGAGATACAGGCCCATGCAGGAACCGATGCAGTCCCCGTCCGGCCTGACATGGCCGCTGATTGCGATCTTGCCGGCGCCTTTAAGCTCCTCCAGAATCTTCACCATTCTCTGCCTCCCCGCCTTTTTTGGCACGCTGGTCCGCCATAACCCGGTCAATTTTATAAGACATGTCTACGCCGTAGGCAATGGACTGGTCCATAATGAACTGAATTTCGGGCGTATTGCGCAGGTTGATTTCCTTTGCCAACCGTCCGCGGATAAATCCTTCCGCGCTCTTAAGGCCTGCAAGCGTGTTTTTCTGCGCCTCTTCATCGCCCAGTACACTGATATATGCCTTTGCGCTCTTTAAGTCCGGCGCAACTTCCACCGAAACCACGCTGGTCATGGCGCTGATCCGGGGATCCTTGATCTCTCCCCGGATCACCTCAGCCAGCACGCGCTGCACTTCGCCGTTGATCCTGCTGTTTTTTACGCTGTTTTTTCTCATTCAAACCTCTTCTTTCCGTCCCGGTCCGATCCGGCCTTTGAGGAAGCGCGCAGGATGTTTCTTAACGCGGCACTTCCACCATCACGTAAGCTTCCACAATATCCAGCTCCTGCATCTTGTCGAAGCCATCGAATACCAGACCGCATTCGAATCCGGCTTTTACTTCTTTTACATCATCCTTAAACCGCTTTAAGGACGCCAGGGAACCTTCGTAAATCTGCTCCCCTTCCCTGGTAATCCTTACCTTGCATCCTCTGGTAAACACGCCGTCCAGCACATAGGAACCGGCGATATTGCCGATTGCGGAAGCATGGAAAATCTGACGTACCTCCGCATGGCCGATCACCTTTTCCTCGAAAACAGGATCCAGCATTCCCTTCATTGCGGCTTCGATATCTTCGATTGCCTGGTAAATGACCCTGTAGAGGCGGATATCCACGCCTTCCAGTTCCGCCGTGGCTTTCGCCGTAGCGTCGGGACGCACGTTGAAGCCGATAATAATGGCGTTGGATGCGCTGGCCAGCGTAACGTCGGATTCGTTGATGGCGCCCACGCCCCCGTGGATGCATTTTACCACCACTTCCTCGTTGGAAAGCTTGGTCAGGCTCTGTTTCACCGCTTCCACGCTGCCCTGTACGTCGGCTTTGACAATCAGGTTGAGTTCCTTCAGATTGCCTTCCTGGATCTGGCTGAACAGATCGTCCAGGGACATCCTGGAACGGGTCTCTTCCAGCTTCTTTTCCTTGTTCTGCTCGATAAACGCCGCCGCGTAGGACTTGGCTTCCCTGTCGCTTTCATGGGCCAGGAATACGTCGCCCGCATCCGGCACGTCGGAAAGTCCCAGGATTTCCACAGGGGTGGAAGGACCTGCTTCCCGCACCCTTCTGCCCTTGTCGTCGATCATCGCGCGCACCTTACCGCTGGAGGAACCTGCGGAGATGAAGTCTCCCATATGCAGCGTTCCCTTCTGCACCAGGACGCTGGCAACCGGGCCGCGTCCCTTATCCAGCTGCGCTTCCAGCACGATCCCCCTTGCCATACGGTTCGGATTTGCTTTCAGCTCCATCACTTCCGCCGTCAGAAGGATCATTTCCAGAAGCTGCTGCAGCCCTTCCCCGGTCTTTGCGGATACGGGGACAAATACGGTGCTGCCGCCCCAGTCTTCCGCAATCAGGCCGTATTCCGTCAGCTCCTGCTTTACGCGGTCCACGTTGGCGTTAGGCTTATCGATCTTATTGACCGCGACGATGATTTCAATGCCCGCCGCTTTCGCGTGGTTGATCGCTTCCACGGTCTGGGGCATCACGCCGTCGTCCGCAGCCACCACCAGTACGGCGATGTCCGTGGCGTTGGCGCCGCGCATCCGCATTGCGGTGAAGGCTTCATGTCCCGGCGTATCCAAAAAGGTGATCCGCTGGCCGTTGATCTGTACCGTATAAGCGCCGATATGCTGGGTAATGCCGCCTGCTTCCTTGTCGGTCACGTTGGTTTTGCGGATGGCATCCAGCAGGGAAGTCTTACCATGGTCAACGTGGCCCATTACGCAGATGACAGGGGGCCTTGTAACCATATCCTCTTCCTTCTCTTCCCCTTCTTTTAACAGCTCTTCAATCACATCCACCTTGACTTCCTTCTCGCAGATAATATCGTACTCGATGGCGATGTTCTCCGCATCCTCATAAGAAATCTCCTGGTTGACCGTAACGATTTTGCCCTGTAAAAACAGCTTTTTAATAATGGCTGCGGGCTGCATTTTCATCTTGTCGGCCAGGTCTTTGATGGTGATGGTATCCGGAATGGTAATCACCTTGATGGTTTCTTCGGGCTCAACCGGCTTGGGTTCGGGCTTGATGAAACGTCCTGCCTTGTTCTTGCCGCCCTTTAATTTTGCCGCGCTGTCCTCTTCGTAAATCGCATCCTTCCTGGATTTGCGGTCGCGGTCCTGCTGGCTTTGACGCCTGTCGTCGCGGCGCTTTTCCGTATCCTTGGACGGAACGTCCGTCCCAAAGCCCTTGCCTGCCGCAGGCTTTCTGAACTTATTGTCCTGCCTGCCGTCGCCGCCCGCAGGCCTGCCGCTATTCGCGCCAGGTCTTCCAGCGCCCGCACCAGGACGGCCGCCGCCTGCAGGACGGTTATAGCCCTGACCATCGCGGCTGCCGGACGCATAGCCCGTGCGGTTCTGGTCCCTTCTCTGACCGCCCTGGCCTCTCTCCTGGCCGCCTCTTTGGCCGCCGTTTCTTCCCTGTCCACGGTTCTGATCCCTGTTTCCTTCATTTCTGTCGCCTCTCCCCAAAGCCGGACGGCCGCTGTCTCCCCTGCCTGCGCTCTGGCGTTCCACATGCTGTTCGCTGTGGGGCGCACGCTGGGGCTGGGCGCTGTTTTCTTCCTTCTTCTGGGCTTCGATTTCGGCAAGCCGCGCCGCCTTCTGGGCCGCCGCCTCTCTTTCCGCCGCTTCCTTTGCCGCCCGTTCCCGGCTCAAAAGCTTTTCATCCGGCATTACCGGCTGGGAGGGCTTGGTTAAGGGACGGATCAGGGGACGGTTTTCCAGCCTGGAATTGCCGCCGCTGTTTCCGCTGCGCCTGCCGTTGTTTCCCTGGCCCTGACGGCCGCCGTTTCTGTTGTCTGCGCTGCGTCCGTCGTTTCTGCCCTCGTTTTTGCCGCCGCCCCTTCTGTCATTGTTCCCGGCGCCGTTGTTTCTCATCCGGCTGTTCTGGGGATTGTTGACCACAATAATCGTCTTGGCTTTTTTGTGGGGCTTTGCCGCAGCCTTTGCCCCGGTCGTTTCCGGTTTCATGTTCGATGCTTCCGATTTATTTTGATTCGATGCTTCCGATTTTTCCACCTGTGTCATCCTTTCTGTGTTTCCCTGTTTTGCTTCCGCCTTCGGCGCCGCCGGCGGGGAGAAGCGTTTCTTCACCCAGTCGATTGCATCCCCTTCCACGCAGCTTGCCGGGGCTTTTACATCCAGCCCCCTGCCCTGCAGGAAGTCGATGATCTCTTTGCTCGTCGTATTCAACTCTTTTGCGAGTTCATGCACTCTCATTTTTGCCATGCTGCCACCTCCGTCTCACTCCCCGTCTCTTCCAGATGTTTCTGCAGGTTTTTTGCGAATCCTTCGTCGGTCACAGCCAGGGACGCCCGCATTTCCTTGCCTATGGCGTGCCCCAGTTCTTCTTTCGTCCCGTATTCAAAATAGGGGACCCGATAAAATTCACACAGATTACGGAAGTTTTTTTTCGTGTTCGCCGAAGCGTCCGTTCCTACCAAAACCAGCTGCGCGCTGCCTTCCCTGACGGATTTTTCTGTCAGAAACTCGCCGCTTGCCAGCCGTCCGGCCCTGGTGGCCAGCCCCAGCAGGGAAAAAATTTTATTCGGTATCACTCTCACCAAACTCCTTCTCCAGGTTCCGATAAACCTCATCTGGAATATTCATTTTGAAGGAGCGTTCCAGGCCTTTGTTCTTTTCCGCCTTTCTCAGGCAGTCCAGATTCCGGCACAGATATGCGCCCCTGCCATTCTTTCTTCCTGTCATATCCAGCACGATGGGGCCTTCCGGCGTTTTGAGCACGCGCATCATTTCCTTCTTGCCCTTCATTTCGCCGCAGCCCACGCACATTCTCATGGGAATCTTTTTATTCATCGCGCTCATCCTGTTCTGCGGACTTTGTCTGCAAGGTTTCGCCGTCGTCCGCCGTATCTTCGCCGGCCGTCATTTCGCCGTCTTCCTTTTCTTCGTATTCGTCCCCGGCGTAATCCTCTTCGTCGTAATCGTCCTCGTCGTCGTAATCCAGATAATCTTCATAACGGAAGCCGGGCGCGTCCTTCGCCTGCGTCTCGCTCTTGATATCAATCTTATACCCTGTCAGGCGGGCTGCCAGACGGGCGTTTTGTCCTTCCTTGCCAATGGCCAGCGACAGCTGGTAATCCGGCACCACAACTTTGGCGGTACGCTCTTCGGGATCGGCGAAAACCGCCACGATTTTGGCCGGGGAAAGGGCGTTTTGGATCAGGTTGCCGGGATTTTCGTCCCAGTTGACAATATCGATCTTTTCCCCGCGCAGCTCATCCACAATGGCATTGACCCTGGAACCGTTGACGCCCACGCACGCGCCTACCGCGTCCACGTTGGGGTTGTTGGACCAAACAGCCATCTTGGTACGGCTTCCCGCTTCCCTGGCAATGCTCTTGATTTCCACCGTGCCGTCCCTGATCTCGGTCACTTCCGCTTCAAACAGCCTCTTGACCAGCTCGGGATGGGTCCGGCTCACCAGGATCCTGGGGCCTTTGGGGGTGTTCTTTACTTCCAGGATATAAACCTTGATCCGCTCCGTAGGTTTGAATACTTCCCCGCGTACCTGTTCGCTCTCGTTTAAAATCGCGTCCGCCTTGCCCAGGTTGATGCTGATATTGCGTCCCAGATAGCGCTGCACCACGCCGGTAACCACGTCTTTTTCCTTCTCAAAATACTGGTTGTAAATGACGCTTCTTTCCTCTTCGCGGATTTTCTGCAGGATCACGTTCTTTGCGTTCTGGGTGGCGATCCGGCCGAATTCCTTGGACTTGATCTCCACATGGATGGTATCGCCCACATTGACCTGCTTGGAAATTTCACGGGCTTTTTCCAGGGGGATCTGCAGGCAGTCGTCCTCCACATCGTCCTCGGTCTCCACCACTTCCTTCTCTGCGTAGCAGAGGAAATCACAGGTGTCCCTGTCGATCTCAACCTTTACGTTATCCGCTTTTCCGAAATGCTGCTTGCAGGCGGTGATCAGGGAGTTTTCAATGGCTTCAAACAGCGTCTCCTTGCTGATCTCCTTCTCCTTCTCCAGTATATCCAGTGCTTCTTTCAATTCCTTGTTCATTTCGTCCTCCATTTTGCCTCTTTTGGGCTAAGATCTTTTAAAAATCCAGCGCAAGCCGAATCAGGGCCACGTCTTTTCTGTCAAACGTCCTGTCCCCCTGGGCTGTCTGTATGGTAACGGATTGTGCGTCAAACGCTTTGAGTATTCCGGCAAACTCCCTGCACTTTTCCACAGGTTTGTACAGGCGGATTTCCACTTCTTCCCCCAGGCTCTTTTGCAGATGTTTTTCTTTTTTCAGCGTCCGTCCCAGGCCCGGGGAACTTACTTCCAGCACATAGGCGTCTTCAATAAAGTCCTCCTGGTCCAGACGGTCGGACAGCTCCCGGCTCACCCGCTCGCAGTCGTCAATGGTCACGCCGCCCGGCTTATCGATATAGGCCCGCAGATACCAGTCGCTTCCTTCCTTCCCATATTCCACATCGTAAATTTCCACGCCGTTCTTTTCTGCGATGGGCAGCAAAATCTCTTCCGTCCTGGCTTCGTATGTTTCTCTTCTCGACATCCATCCACCTTCCCTGTGGGGAAATTCCCCATGCAACAAAGAAGAGTGGGCTGCAACCCACTCTTACTCCAGTAACATCCTAACATCGTGTTAATGATACCACGCTCTTCCATAATATGCAAGCGCTTTTGCAAAAAAAACCATCCAGCCTGCGGTTTTTACGCGGACCGGATGGTTTTTCTTTTAATTCAACAGGAAATTTCATTTCCTATTTTACGATGCCCCGTTTCGGGACGGCTTTATTTGTAGTTGACGATCTTGCCGAAATCTGCTTTCAGGGAAGCGCCGCCTACCAGGCCGCCGTCGATGTCGGGCTGTGCGAACAGCTCTGCAGCGTTGCCTGCGTTCACGGAACCGCCGTACTGGATGCGGACCGCTTCTGCGGTGTCCGTATCGTACATCTCTGCGATGCAGTCACGGATGCCCTTGCAGACTTCTTCCGCCTGTTCGGTGGTAGCGGTCTTGCCGGTGCCGATTGCCCAGATGGGTTCGTAAGCGATTACCATGCCCTTCACCTGGTCGGCGGTCACGCCGTCCAGATCGGACTTGATCTGCAGTCTGATCCAGTCCATGGTAACGCCCATTTCCCTCTGCTCCAGGGTCTCGCCGCAGCACAGGATCGGAACCAGGCCTGCTTCCAGGGCCTTCTTCACCTTCTTGTTGAGCAGGCAGTCGTCTTCCTTGAAGTAATCGCGTCTTTCGGAATGGCCGATGATCACGTACTTCACGCCGGCGTCAACCAGCATGGATGCGGAGATCTCGCCGGTGTAAGCGCCCTTCTCCTCGAAGTACATATTTTCAGCGCCCACTTCCACGTTGGTGCCTTTTACCGCTTCCACAACGGGGACGATATCGATGGCAGGTACGCAGTAAACCACGTCCACGTCATCGGATTTTACCAGATCCTTTAAGGTATTGCACAGTTCTACTGCCTGGCTGGGAGTCATGTTCATCTTCCAGTTGCCGGCAACGATTTTTCTTCTAGCCATTTTAGCTGGTCTCCTTTATTTAAAATATGATGATCTCTTATTTGTCGTCTGCTGCCGCAACGCCGGGCAGTTCCTTGCCTTCCAGGAATTCAAGGGAAGCGCCGCCGCCGGTGGAGATATGGCTCATCTTGTCCGCAAAGCCAAGCTGGTTGACAGCCGCTGCGGAATCGCCGCCGCCGATGATGGTGGTCGCGTCGGTCTCTGCCAGTGCCTTGGCTACCGCGATGGTGCCCTTTGCCAGGACGGGGTTCTCAAATACGCCCATGGGTCCGTTCCATACAACGGTCTTGGCGGTCTTTGCAGCTTCCGCATACAGTTCCGCGGTCTTGGGACCGATATCCAGGCCCAGCTGGTCCGCAGGCATATTCTCCACATCCACATAGCTCACTTCGATCTGTGCGTCGATGGGGTCAGGGAATGCGGGAGCGATAGCGGTATCAACGGGAAGCAGCAGCTTCTTGCCAAGCTTCTCCGCCTTGTCCATCATTTCCTTGCAGTAATCGATCTTGGTGTCGTCTACCAGGGATTTGCCCACTTCCATGCCCTTTGCCTTCAGGAAGGTAAACGCCATGCCGCCGCCGATGATCAGGGTATCGCACTTCTCAAGCAGGTTGGAAATAACGTTTAACTTGTCCGCAACCTTTGCGCCGCCCAGGATCGCTACGAAAGGACGGACCGGGTTTTCCACTGCGTTGCCCAGGAAGTTGATCTCCTTCTGCATCAGGTAGCCGACCACATTGGAGCCGCCCTTTGCGGAGATGTACTTGGTTACGCCTGCAACAGATGCGTGCGCCCTGTGGGAAGAACCGAATGCGTCGCATACATAGTCGTCTGCCAGGTCAGCCAGTTCCTTGCTGAACTCTTCGCCGTTCTTGGTCTCTTCGGAGCCGCGGAAACGGGTGTTCTGCAGCAGGACAACGTCGCCGTCCTGCATTGCCGCAACCGCTTCGGTAGCAGCTTCGCCGGTTACGTGGTAATCGGGAACGAATTTCACTTCCTTGCCCAGCTTCTCGGACAGTCTTGCCGCCACGGGAGCCAGGGATTCGCCTTCGTTGGGGCCGTTTTTAACCTTGCCCAGATGGGAGCAAAGGATCACCTTGCCGCCGTCGTTGATCAGCTTCTGGATGGTGGGAAGGGCAGCCACGATACGGGTTTCGTCGGTAATGACGCCGTTTTTAAGCGGTACGTTGAAGTCGCACCTTACCAGGACCCTTTTGCCTTTTACGTTGATATCATCAACAGATTTTTTGTTTAAGCCCATGTTGGGAACCTCCTTAAATTAAGTTGAAAATGTGAAAGTAAAAAGGGTCCGGTCCTCTTCAGACCGGACCCTTAAATGAGCCTGTGTCCACAGCTCGGACAAAAAGCCGATTAAGCGTTCAGCAGTTTGCCGAAGTGTTTGATGGTGCGAACCATCTGGCTGGTATAGGAGTTCTCGTTGTCGTACCAGGAAACAACCTGTACTTCGGAAAGCTCGTCGTCGATAGGCAGAACCATGGTCTGGGTTGCATCGAACAGGGAGCCGTATCTCATACCAACGATATCGCTGGATACGATTTCATCTTCGTTGTAGCCGAAGGACTCGTTGGAAGCTGCCTTCATAGCTGCGTTGATGGATTCCTTGGTAGGATTGCCCTTAACAACAGCGGTCAGGATCGTGGTGGAACCTGTAGGGGTAGGAACACGCTGTGCAGCGCCGATCAGTTTGCCGTTCAGCTCGGGGATAACCAGGCCGATTGCCTTAGCTGCGCCGGTGCTGTTGGGAACGATGTTAACAGCTGCCGCACGGGATCTTCTCAGATCGCCTTTTCTCTGAGGGCCGTCCAGAGTCATCTGGTCGCCGGTGTAAGCGTGGATGGTGCACATAATGCCGGACTGGATCGGGAAGGAATCATTCAGAGCCTTCGCCATGGGAGCCAGGCAGTTGGTGGTGCAGGATGCAGCGGAGATGATGGTATCTTCGTTGGTCAGGGACTCATGGTTAACGTTGTAAACGATGGTAGGAAGGTCGTTGCCCGCAGGAGCGGAGATCACAACGTGCTTAGCGCCTGCATCGATGTGAGCCTGTGCCTTAGCCTTGGAGGTGTAGAAGCCGGTGCACTCCAGTACTACGTCAACACCGATCTCGCCCCAGGGAAGCTCAGCTGCGTTAGCTTTTGCGTAGATTTTGATTTCCTTGCCATCAACAGTGATAGAATCTTCGCCGGCCGTAACCTTGTCAGCCAGTGCATATCTGCCCTGTGTGGAGTCATATTTCAGTAAGTGAGCCAGCATCTTGGGGGAGGTCAGGTCGTTGATTGCAACGATCTCGAATCCTTCTGCTCCGAACATCTGTCTGAAAGCCAGACGGCCAATACGGCCAAAACCATTGATTGCTACTTTTACTGCCATTTTAGTTTCCTCCTGAAAATGATTTTTACTCTTTTGTCAGGCTGCTCCTACTTTTGGGCAGAGTGCTTGACAAAATTTTATCAGCACAATTATTCTACCTAATTTGCAGTCAAATATCAAGATGTAAATTCAAAATTATTGGAAATCACAGGGAACTTTCGCTTCTTTTTGTGATATACTTACAGTCGCAAAGCAAGGCGGCCTTTTGCAGGCTGCAAAATCACGCTTTCTTTGCAGAGATTTGAAAAAAGGAGACTGCGTTATGCCAATCAGAGCCGATTATCATCTTCACTCCCACTTTTCGGGAGATTCCAAAGCGCCCATGGAAGACATGATCCGCCAGGCCATCCGGCTGGGTTTTACGGAACTGTGTTTTACGGAACATATGGACATGGATTATCCCGTGCGGGAAGAAACGCCCGCCGGCATGTTTGAGGTCAACACGGATGCCTATCTGTATGACCTGCTTTCCTTCCGGGAAAAGTACAAAGACCGGATCCGGGTCCGCTTCGGCGTGGAGCTTGGGCTTCAGCCCCATATTGCCGACCGAAACTCCCGCTATATCCGGTCCTTTGATTTTGATTTTGTGATCGCCTCCACCCATGTGGTGGACCGCAAAGATCCCGGGTACTTAGAATACTATGACGGGATTTCCGATGAAGAAGGCTACCGCGCCTATTTTAAGGAAATCCTTGACAGCGTCCGTTCTTTTTCCGACTTCGACGTGTACGGGCATCTGGATTATGTGATCCGCTACAGCCGCTCCCGGGATGAAAACTATTCCTACGAAAAATATGCGGACCTGTTCGACCCGATCCTGGAAGCGATCCTTGAAAAGGGCAAGGGGATCGAGCTGAACACCGGCGGGTTTCGCAAGGGCTTGAAAGAATTCCATCCCTGCAACGGGGTCCTGAAAGCCTACCGGAAAAAAGGCGGGGAAATCATCACCGTAGGCTCGGACGCCCACCGCCCCCAGGATATGGGCAGCGACTTTGCCCTTGCCGCAGAGGTCCTTAAAGAATGCGGCTTTTCCTATTATTGTACCTTCGAAAAAAGGAAGCCCGCTTTCCACAAGCTTTAAGCACCCTTACTGGGCCGTACAGCTGCGGTAATCGTTTCGCAGCGTTTCCAGCCGCTGGGAAAGCCTGCGGCCCTGCTCCCCTTCCCCGTCCCTGCGCGCCTTTCCGGCGTGCAGGATAAAGGCAGCGTCTTCCGATTCCCTCCAGGCCAGGTCGCAGGCCTCCATCCGTTTTTCAAATTCCAGGGAAAGCTGGTAAAAATCCGGATTCTCCGCCAGGAACGCCACATATCCCTGTTCCCCCAGCCCCAGCCGCCTGGCCGCCAAAAACTGCAGGGCGCTCTCTTTTGTCCGCAGCAGCCGGTATGCCTGCAAAAAGGTATCCGCCGCCCGGTCAAACCAGAACAGCCGGGCGCAGGCCGTCCCCAGGCTGTGATACACACGCCCCAGGAAGGCGGGATCCATTCCCTTATATTCCCGGATCAGTCCTTCGTACTCCCTGACGGCCAGGACAAATTTCCTGCATTCCAGGAAATAGTCGCCCCTGGCCTTTGCCCGCTGCGCCTGGCCCGAACCCGTATTGATCCGCAGGATCTTTTCCACCTGCCGGCGCTGCTGGTTCGTACAGTAACCGGTATATTCGAACAAGGCGTCCGCAAACGACGTCACCGGTTCTTTTTCCTTCGTCGCTGCGTAAAGCTGTCTGGCCAGTTCCGGAAGGCCGCACTGTTCTCCTACCCAGGCCGCCAGTTTTTCATTGAGCACTTCCGGTTCCAGAATCCACGCATTTTCCTGCATAAAGTAGCAAAGCTCCTCTATGTTCCAGATGTGGACCCTGGCCCGTTCAAAATACCAGGGGACTTCCGCAGTTTTCCCCAGACACAGATATACCCGTCCCATCCCGCTCTCCTTTCCGTTCCCGGCTCATGCCAGGGAAAAAGTTTCCTCCCAGAACTGATGCGTCGCCGGATAAAATTCCCCGAATCCCAGGTCCTCCATGCTGATGCGTACGGTTTCCACATCCGTCATATCCATCCGCATCCGGATCCTCGTCATCCTGGGCGGCCGCTTGGCCAGTCCTTTCAGCGTCACCACCACTTCCCGCACTTCTTTGCCGTTTAGCGGCGTGATCCGCAGGGTAAAGCCGTTCTCTTCCTCCAGCAAAAACTCGCATTCCTTTTTTGCTTCATACCAGTTGGTTCCCGCGTCCAGAAGGGCAAGATAAGCTTCCTGTCCCCGGCGCTGTACGTGCATTCCCACGTTGGCCTTGATCATATCCTTTCCCAGGAAGGCGTATTCCGTGCCGGGGCCGGTCCCGGACAGTCTTTGGGCGGCTGCGTAACAGGCTCCCTTGCTGTAAAGATTATTGCCCAGAAACACCCGCCTTCCCTGGCACAGCAGTTTTAAAGACTCCTGATACCACTCTCCTTCAAACCCTTCCCCAATCAGATACACCGTGGACACGTTCCTGTCCCTTAACAGCTGTCCGGACGCATCCGCAAAAAAACGATCCAATTTTTCCCTCTGGTGCCGGTCTTTGTCCTCGTTTTGCGTCTGCTCCAAACGGCGCACATGGGGAAAGGAAGCTTCCTCCACAAAAGCCGCCGTGGGCGTGGTGCGCCGGTTGAGCGTAAAAAGAAGCGTTTTTAAAAAAGGGCCGGAAAAATCGCACAAAAGCACGTCCCGGGCCCATAGTTCCGCCGGCTGGTTGATATTATAGTAGAAAAAGCTTTCCGCCCTTCCCACCACATACAGCCTGGTCCCTTTGAGCCCCAGCATGGAAAATGCCTGGGTCAGGACGTCAATGACCGGTCCGGTCACTTCTTCCACGGTAAAGGCGAAGGCCCGGATTTTCCCCGGCGCAAGGGCCGGGGAAAGCAGGGACAGGGTCCGTTTGAAAAACAGGGACAGCAGGGCAACCGGGTCAAAGGACTGGCCTCCCACAAAGACCTCCTCTTTTTGGACCGCTTTTTCCAGAAGGTCCGTCACTGCCGTAGCTTCCCCCTTCTCTGCGCTCATCCTGGCTTCTTTCCCGTACAGCCACAGGTCCCGGTCCGTACATCTGGCAAGCATGGCGGGGATCAGGAACTCTTCTTCCCCCGCTGTCTGGCTGACGGTTTCCGGCTGTCCGTTTCCCGGCAGACAGTAACTGATCTGCGCATAGCTGCCGTCCATATCATAGCCTGCCACCGCACAGGAAGCGGCCTGTCCGTTTCCCCGCCCTTTGTTTCCAAGAAACATGTTCTCTCTCCTTCCCTTTTGCCCGTATGGCCGACGGATCAGTCATCTTTTTCCTTCAGAGGGGAAAACAGCCTGTCCGCGCAAAAATCCATATAAAGGTAGCGATTGAGCAGCTCAATCCCCTGCCAGCCCCCTGCCAGCTGTCCGGCGCAGGCAGCGTACAGCATCCCGTAGCGCCCCCCGTTTGCCGGGTCTGCCTCCGTCGCTTTCAGGACGCCGCTTCCCAGCCTTTTTTTGGGTTCCTCTTCCCTGGCGATGAAATACTGGAGGGATTCCCCCGGGAAAAGGACAAAGGACATGGCGTGGATTCCCTCATACAGGTGGGGCATCCGCGCGCTCCTGTATTCGCTCCCGCCCTTTTGGGACAGGGGCCGCCAATACAGGCAGACCTTCTCCTCCGGCGTCCCGCAGTAAACCACAAAAGTCTTGTCAAGCAAAAACTCTGCCCCGGGGATCAGCCGGGCAAACTCCCGAAGCACGGGCAGCTGGATCCCCCTTTCCAAAAGGCGGCTGCCCATCCGCTTCACGGCTTCCTCCACGGCCCTGTCCATGGCGTCCCTGTTTTTGGCATAATACTGCAGCACGGCAATCCGGCACAGGTCCGTAATGCTTTCCCCGTTTTTTTCCATGCGGAGCATATCGTGAATCATGTAGCGGTGGATGGGCTGGTTTTCCATCACGCCGCTGTAGGCGCACCGGTGCAGGAACGCTCCTTCCAGCCCGGTCCTGCCGCCCTCCGCCACATACTGGCGCAGCAAATCCATCCGCTCCGTCACATCCTGCCCGGTATAAAGAAGCTGTTCCATAATCCGCTCGCACAGCGGGTAGGTGTCGATCCCGAACCCTTCCGCCGCGGTTTTGAGGGCTTCCATCTCCCGGACGCTGCCCTCATAGCGCTCCGTCAGCTGCTGCAATACGCCGGCGTCGTATTTGCGGTGCACCACGGCCGCATAACACAGACGGGTCATCTCCGGATCTTCCCGGTGCAGTCCCTGCTCCAGCAGGCGGCTGCACAGGCGCAGCAGCACCCTGGGATCCTGTCTGTCCGGATCCAGGGGCTTTTGCCATTCATAGGCCTTTTCATACATTCCCTGCAGCGTCAGGCAGCGGACCACTTCCAAACGGTCCGCCGGATCGATCTCTTCCGGCCGAAGCTGTCCCAGCAGCCCTTCCAGCTGCGCCTGGCGGTCCTGCCCGTCAAAATAGCGCAGCAGGGCGATCCTAAGCTTCCTTCCGAACCCTTCCTCCAAAAAAGGCTCTGCAGCCACCGTCAGGCTGGCCTGCTCATTTTCGGGCCTCACCTGGGGATCGGACGGATCCGTAACCGCCAGCGCCAGTTCGGCCGTCTCCCCCGCCAGTTCGCATACCGTCTTTTCAAATTCTTCCCCCGGATCCGCAAACAGCGGTTTCATGGACGCCGTGCCGTTGAGCAGGCGCCGTCCCCCGGATTCGTCTTCCCAGAAAGCCAGGTCCATCCGGCTGTAGAAATCCACGCAGGCTTTCCCGTCCTGGGCCGCATAAACCTTTTCCCCTTTCAGACGGGCATGCACCACCGCAATCCTGCCCTTTGTACGCTGCGGATCCGTCACCTCCACGCTGCAAAGCAGGCCGGCCAGCTGCCTTAAGGCCTCTTTGGACAGTTTTTGGGGAACCAGTATCCTGCGATACAAAAAGGCCAGGTCCCTGCTGATCCTCCCCCTTGAAAGCTGGTCTTCCACAAACCGGTCGATCTGGGGGCGGTAGGCAAGATACAACTGGGTATCCTCATCCCTGTGCCGCTCCACATTGGCGTACAGCCAGGCGGCATGTTCGAAATCCAGGTTGCTTTGATAGGCAAAATACAAAAGCGCCTGTCTGGGAATCTTCTCCGTATGCTCCAAATCCACGCTCATCAGATAGTGTTCGTACAGCCTGGCGATGCGCAGCTCTTTTTTCACCCCGCGCAGATACCAGGGATACCAGGCGGCCCCGGTCTTGCCGCCCTTGATCAGCAAAGTGCAGATCGCCTGCAGCACTTCCACGTCCGGACGCTTTTCCCAGGACAGCTTCAGAATCCGAAACAGCACGGGGTCATAGTATTTTTCCCGGCTGGCCAGGACCGCCGCCTGACCGGCCAGCTCCCTGCCCAGAATCCCTTTCCTGGCGCCGTAAAGAAGCACCCTCTTCTCAATCCCCCCAAGCTTTCCCAGCAGCACAGGCCTGCTGTTTAACAGCTGCACGGCCTCCAGATACAAAAGGGGGCTTGTGCAGCCTTCGGAAAAACGCCGTTCCAGAAACTCCCACTTTTTAAGCGGGCTGCGCCCCAGCTCCGGCTTCAAAAACAGCAAAAGCCAGCCGATCCGCCACTCTCCGGGGTTTTGCCCAAACAGCTCCTCCACCTTCTGCCGGACCTTCTGTCCGTAGCTTTCTTCCCGGTTGTACAGGGTGGTCAGATACAGATAATAGCAAAAGACCGCCGGCTCCTCCTGTTTGGGGTTTAGCTGGATGTGGTTTAAGATCCATCCGGCCTCTTCCGCCCTGTCCTGCGTCAGCAAAAGCTGTGCGCTAAAGAGACGGGAAACCGGGCTCTGGGGCGTCAGGCGCGCAATTTCCTCCACGCACTCCCTGGCCTTTTCCTGCCACTCCCCAACTTCCATCTGCCGGGTCCGCAGCTGCTCATACAGGCGCACCAGACGCACATCCGCCTCCCGCAGCGCCCGCTCTTTTGCGTCCTTTTCCCGGATCCCGGGCCCCCGCCTTACCGCCGTAATCTCCACGGTAAAGCTTGTATAAAGGCCGCAAAAGGAAACTTCCCCGAAGTTGCGCCCGGCGTGCATCCGTCCCTCTTCCAGGAAAACGGGGATCCTGCACAGATTCCCCAAAAAATCGTCTTCGCCGATCCAGCTTTTTTCCACGGACAAAAAGTCCCCTTTCGCCTTCACGGACAAATGCACCGGCCCCCAGCCGGTCTTTAAAATCTGGATTTCTTCGCTGACATGCCCCCGCACCTCCTCCGCCGTAATCTGCCGCCGGACCGGCTCGAAAGCAATGGGCTGCTTTTTGTTCACCGCCACAAGGAAGCGCTCCACATTCTCTTCATTGCCGGCATTGGCGCCGTACCCCCGGTAAAGGGTAAACACTTCCTCCCCCTGTTTGTGGCACAGGCAGCGCATATCTTCCGTATAAAAGAAGCGGACGGCTTCCTGCCAAGAGGTGCGGGCCAGATTGGCAAAGTGAAACAGGTTGGCGATCCTGCCCAGGGAACCCTCCCCTTCCCGTTCCCCCACGGACACCGTCCAGGCAAGCTCATATTCCCCGCAGTTTGACACAATAAAAAAACGGCCGCTGCGCGTCTCGCCCTCCTGCATGCCGCCCGTGTCAAACCGGTATTCAATCTGCTCTGCGCTGCCTTCAAAAAAGGGAGTCAGGCACTGCATCCGGCTGTCAGAGGAAGAAACATACCCTTCCGTCCGCTCCCCGGCAGCGCTTTCAATTGAAAAAAAGCCTTCCAGCTTCCGGTCCGGCAGCCCTGCAAGCTCCACCTGCTTTGTGGAAAACGTCAGTCCACCTTCTGCCTTTCTCCATCCTTCTGTCAGAATCCGCTCCCGCATTTCCCGCATCTTCCATCTCCACTCCAAAAGAATCCGTTCCCAAACATCTGTTTTTTTCATTTTACTCTATTTTATTTTTTCGCGCAACCACTGCTTGACTTTCTCTGCCTTTGGCAGTATCATTGTATTAAGTTAATAATACATTGTAGGAAAGGAGCAAGGAGAATGGCATGGATACTGCAATCGGATCGCCCCATTTATGCACAGCTGGTGGAGCGGCTTAAAACGGAAATCGTTTCCGGCGTCTATCCGCCGGGCGGACGGCTTCCCAGCGTCAGGGAACTGGCGGCAACCGCCAGCGTCAATCCCAACACGATGCAGAAGGCGTTCGCCGAACTGGAGCGGACAGGGCTGATTATCACAATGCGCACCAGTGGGCGTATTGTTACGGAGGATACCGCCATGATCAATGAAACGCGCAGGGAGCTGGCAGAAGAACAGATCAGCCAGTTTCTGACACAGATGAACAATCTCGGCTTCGACAGATCGGAAATTATCGAGCTGCTTTCGGAGCGGAAAGGAGAAGACGTCCATGAATGAAATGCATACCGGCAGTCTGGTTTCCATCCGGAATTTAAGTAAAAAGTACGGGAAACACACTGCCCTTAAGGATGTGAGCCTGGATATCCCCAGGGGCCGCATCATCGGGCTTTTGGGCCCTAATGGCAGCGGCAAGACCACCCTGATCAAGCTGATGAACGGCCTTTTAACCCCCGGGAAAGGACAGATCCTCATCGACGGCAATCTGCCCGGCGTCGAAACAAAGGCCTGCGTTTCCTATCTGCCGGAGCGCACCTATCTGCCCCCGGCCATCCGGGTGAAACAGCTTCTTTCCTATTTTACCGACTTTTATGCGGATTTCGACAGGCAAAAGGCGCTGGCCATGCTCTCTTCCCTGCAGATTTCCCCGGATGCTTCTTTAAAAACCCTTTCCAAAGGGACGAAGGAAAAGGTACAGCTGATTATGGTGATGAGCCGGAAGGCGCAGCTGTATATCCTGGATGAGCCCATTGCGGGCGTGGATCCTGCTGCCAGGGACTACATATTAAAGACCATCATACAGGATTACAGCGAGGAAGCGTCCATTTTGCTTTCCACCCATCTGATTTCCGATATCGAGCCCATTCTGGACGACGTCATCTTTTTAAAAGACGGGGAAATCACCCTTACGTCCAGCGTGGAAGATATCCGCAATACCTACGGCAAATCCGTGGATGCCTATTTTCGGGAGGTGTTTTCATGTTAAACAAGCTGCTGCGCCATGAATGGAAGGAGACCTGGAAAATCCCGGCCCTGATCGCGGCCGTGACGCTGGCTCTTTCCGCCGCCTGCGCCCTGTACTTTTATTTCGCCAAATCCCCTGCGCCCGAGGTGGAACTCAACGTAGGCAATCTTGTCCTGTTTACAGGCTACCTGCTGTTTGTCTGTTCCATCGCCATGATTTTATCCGTCTATCTGGCGATCCGGTTTTACAAAAACCTGTATACGGACGAAGGATATCTGATGCACACCCTCCCGGTAAAGCCCTGGATGCTGATTTTTTCCAAAACCGTGGTAGCCGCGGCCTGGCTCTGGATTTCCAACCTGCTCCTTTTGTGCCTGCTTATGCCGGTGGCTGTCCTGGCGATTCCAAAACTGGCCTATTTTGAACCGGGGGAACTGTCGCTGGTCTATCAGGTCTTTACGGCAGCCCTGGGCGGGGGCATTCCGGAAATCCTCTTTTATCTGTTCCCCTGTCTGATCGTCAACTGCGTTTTCTCCGCCCTCACCTACTACGCATCGATCAGCCTGGGACAGCTGTTTGCCCGCCATAAAGTGCTGGCTTCCATCCTGTGCTACTTAGGTATCAGCTCCCTGATTTCCACGGTTACCTCTTTCTTTTTCCTGCCGGGCATGACCAGCGTGATCATCACCCGGGCGGACGAGGCCGAACAGTTTTTCTCCCTGGTTATGCCCTCTTTCATGCGGTCCGTATACATAAGCAGCTTCTTTTCAGAGATCCTGCTCTCGGCCGTCCTTTTCTTCCTGTCCGAGTACATCATGCGAAAGTGTCTGAATCTGGACTGACAGGCACAGCGTTTCCGGGAAGCGTCCCTGACAGGCACGGCAAAAAACCTCTGCGCATATACTGTAGCACAACAGAAATGCGCGAGGTTTTTTTATGTCCAAATCCCTTTTTGCCGCCCAGGAAACACCGGAAAGCCCCTACGCCGGGACGCTGCAGATCAACGTCGTCTCTTCTGCGGGCTTTTTCCCCGTGCCGGGTGCTACCGTAACCATTTCCAACAGCGATACCCCGGACCGGGTTCTCGAACGGCTCACCACGGACGAATCCGGCCAGACCCGTCCCGTGGAACTGCCCGCGCCCGATCCGGCCTATTCCATGACGCCCGACCAGCCGAGGCCCTATACGGATTATAATATTGAAATAACCGCGCCGGGCTATGAACCGGTGCGCATTGTAGGTTCCGAGCTTCTCCCCAACGAAATCAGCCTGCAGAACGTTTCCATGACGCCGCTGGAACTTGCCGGCGGGAAAGAGGAAGAGGATATCAGCATTCCGGACCATACCCTGTACGGGGAATATCCGCCCAAAATCCCGGAAGCGGAAATCAAAAACGACCCGGAGTCCGGGGAGATTATTTTAAGCCGCGTGGTCATTCCGGAATATATCATTGTCCACGACGGCCTGCCCGACGATTCCGGCGCCCCCAATTATTATGTCCGCTACAAAGACTACATTAAAAATGTGGCTTCCTCCGAAATCTACGCCACCTGGCCGGAAAGCAGCATTTATGCCAACATCCTTGCCATCCAGTCCTTTACCCTAAACCGTGTATACACGGAATGGTACCGTTCCAAAGGATATCCTTTTACCATTACCTCCTCCACCGCCTACGATCAGAAATTCATCTACGGCAGAAATATTTACAGCGATATCGAACGGCTGGTAGATTCCGTCTTTGCCAACTATCTTTCCCGCCCCGGGGTATCCCAGCCCATCTTTACCTCCTATTGCGACGGGGAGCGCGTCAGCTGTCAGGGCCTTTCCCAGTGGGGTTCCAAATACCTGGGGGACCAGGGGTATTCCGCCATCGAAATTCTCCGCTATTATTACGGCAACGATCTGTTTATCAATTCCGCGGAGGCAATCAGCGGGGTTCCCTCTTCCTGGCCCGGCTATAACCTGTCCGTCGGTTCTTCCGGCACGAAAGTACGCCAGCTTCAGGAACAGTTAAACCGGATCGCCCAGAATTTCCCGGCCATTCCCACCGTTTCCGCAGACGGCATTTACGGGGAGGAAACCGCCCGGGCCGTAGAAGTATTCCAGCGGATTTTCGATCTGCCCGTAAACGGGATTACGGACTATTCCACCTGGTATGAAATTTCCGGCATCTATACGGCCGTTTCCCGAATCGCCCAGCCCTGACGGCCGGGCAAAAAATGGCTTGATTCCGCAAAACGATGTATTATAATGAATTTTGAAGGGGATTTTTGGCGATTTTCCCCTCAGAAAAATCGGCCCTGCTGTAAGATTCCGTCAGCATGATAATGAAAGGGGTGAATTTATGGAATCTCTTATGCAGCTTGTCATCCTCCTGTCGTTTTTCGCAGTGATAATCTCTTTTGCCTTTGCGGTCTATCTGTATTTCTGGGTAAAGATACAGCCTTCCGAAAACAAGCGGATACAGGAAGTCTCTTCCCTGATCCAGGCCGGCGCCAATACGTTTATGAGGCGTGAATACGGTATCCTGGCCAGATTTGCCGGCGTCGCTGCGGTCCTGATCTTTCTTTTCCTTCCCGAACCGATCTGGAACGGGAACCCGGTGGATCACATTTCCATCACCCTCGCCTATGCCGCCGGCACGGTTCTCTCCGCCCTGGCCGGCAAGATCGGCATCCTGGTGGCCACTTCCGCCAACGGGCGCACCGCCGAAGGCGCAAAAAAAGACCTGAAAACCGCTTTCCTGATCGGTTTCCGCGGCGGGTCCGTCATGGGGCTTGCCGTAGTGGGGTTCAGCCTTCTGGGGGTCATGGCCGTGCTTTTGATTACCGCAGACTCCACGATCCTGCTGGGCTTTTCCTTCGGCGCAAGTTCCCTGGCGCTGTTTGCCAAAGCCGGGGGCGGCATCTTCACCAAGACGGCCGATGTGGCCGCCGACCTGACCGGCAAGGTGGAGCTTGGGATTCCGGAAGACGATCCCCGCAACCCGGCCGTGATCGCCGATAACGTAGGCGACAACGTGGGCGACGTGGCCGGCATGGGCGCTGACCTGTTCGATTCCAACGTGGCCGCCATGGCTTCCGCCCTGGTGATGAGCCAGGCCCTGGACCGGGGGATGGGCGCCAACACCGCCATGGTATTTTGCTATGCCGCCCTGGGGCTGATCGCCTCCATCATCGGCATTGCCTGCGCCAGGGTGGGGAAAAATGGCAATCCCACCCGCGCCCTGAACGCGTCCACCTATACCACCACAGCGGTATTCCTTGTCCTGACCGCCCTTGCCACCCTGTTTTTCAAAGGGTTCCAGTGGAGAATCTGGGGCGCTTCCGCCGTCGGTCTGATCGTAGGCGTGATCATCGGCATCACCACGGACTATTTCACCGACGATACCAAGCCCATCGTGCAAAGAGTAGCCCATGCTTCCTGCTCCGGTCCCGCTTTCACCGTCCTCTCCGGCGTTTCCTATGGTTTTATTTCCGCGCTTCCCGCTATGGTGGGCATTGCGGTTTCCGCCCTGACGGCCTATATGCTGTGCGCTCCTTTGGGGGAGGGCTATGCCCTCTTTGGAATCGCCATGGCTGCGGTGGGCATGCTTTCCATCGTGGGCATGATCATCAGCAACGACGCCTACGGCCCTATTGTGGATAACGCACGCGGGCTGGCGGAAATGGGCGGCCTTGGCGAAGAAACCATCCGCATTGCGGACGAGCTGGACAGCGCAGGCAACACGGTCAAAGCCGTAACCAAAGGCTTTGCCATCGGCGCGGCCGGCCTTACCGTAATCTCCCTGCTTGGGGCCTATATGTCCGAGGTCAACGAAGCCCTGTCTTCTGCGGGCAAAGAACTGCTCACCGGGTTTGACATTATGGATCCCACCGTATTTTTCGGCATCCTGATCGGCGCCGCCATTCCCGCCCTGTTCTCCGCCATGCTGATTCTCGGCGTGGATAAAAACGCACAGCGCATGGTAGCAGAAATCCGCCGCCAGTTTAAGGAAATCAAAGGGCTTAAAGAAGGACGGCCCGGCGTAAAGGCGGACTATGACACCTGCATCGGCATCGCTACGGACGGCGCGCTCAAAGAACTGATCCCCGCCGGCCTGGCAGCCATTCTCTTCACCGTCCTGGTAGGTTTCATCGGCGGTCCTTCCGCCATCGGCGGCTTTTTGCTGGGCAATATCGTCAGCGGTCTTTTGCTGGCCCTGTTCATGTCCAATGCAGGCGGCCTTTGGGACAATGCCAAAAAGTACGTGGAGGCCGGGAACGAAGGAGGCAAAGGCTCCCCTGCCCATAAAGCAGCCGTGACAGGCGACACTGTGGGCGATCCTTTCAAGGATACCGCAGGACCTTCCATTAACACCCAGATCACCGTGGTTTCCCTGGTGGCTTCCCTGCTGTCCGGACTGTTCGCTGCGTTCTCGCTGTTTGGATAAGGGATAAAACAAAAATTTCAGGAGGCGCCGTTTAAGTCCGCTGTTGTCCCTATCAAAAGGAGCGCCCGCTTTCCGATGTATCTGCCACAGATCACCGTTAAAGCGGGCGCTCCTTTTCTTTTTACATTTTATTCATCGATTATCCCGTATTGCCGGTAAAATTCCCTGCGGGCAGCTTCGTCCTCCGTTACCAGGCGGACGCCGTCATAATCCCCTTTTTGCAGTAGGAGACTGATCAGCTTCGCCAGACGGGTTTCGCCTTTTCGAGTGCCCCGCTCAAGTCCCTTCCGGATTCCGCACTCCTCCACATATCCGCTCAGGTTACACATCTGTTCCACCTCGCTTCCCAGTCCATCGTCCATCCGCATCCCGTATCGTTCCTGCAGGATCGCTTTCTTCTGTCTTACGTCCAGCTGTGTGGAAAACAGGGTGTTGAGCATCCCTATGAATCCTTCCCCGCAGCCGGCCTGGCCGTTTAAGCCGATCATAATCACAGAAAGCTTGTCGTATGCTTCCCTGCGGTCCGGAAAGCCCGGACGAATGTCCCTTTTCTCCATCCGGTACTCTGTCACGGCATTCCCGAT
>CALWGP010000020.1 GCA_944380095.1 uncultured Lachnospiraceae bacterium
CCCCCGCTGAAGGAAATATAAATATTGTCGAATTCCCGAAAGAGGAAGTCCAGTCTCTGCCAAAGCGCTTCATATACATTGATGTCCAGATACTTCTTTTCCACATTGCCCTCCGCTTTTTTGCCAAAAATCCACAGTTTTCCCTCCGGCTCCGGGCCATTATTCACATTTTACCCGTTTTGGAAAAAAATGTCAAAAAACGGGGGTATAGCGGGAAACAGCCCGGCGGCCGCCGGATTTTACTGCCGGATTTTGGTTGGAATCAAGGGAAAAATATGATATGATGAAGTCAGAAAATACGGGATTTTTAAAGAAATTTTTTTATAATTTTTTAAAAAGGAGGTCTTTGTATGAACATTACTATTTCCCTGATCTGTCTTGCGGCGATTCTCCTCGCCCTGATCTTTGTTCCCGTCTGTATTTCCCTCTATCGCAACTGGGATTACAAACGCCAGATCTCCGGCAAAAAGGAAATGCGCACTGCAGACGACGATCTGGCGCTGCCCGACCCTCCTTCCCCTCCCAACATGGACCTGGAAGTGGAGGCTGCCGTCCACGGCAACCGGGTCAAAGACAACGCCAGATTCGCTAACTTCCTGTAACTGTCTTTTACATCTCCTTCTGATATTTGTTCAGATAGTAGATGAATTCGCCTACGATGAACAGGTAGGCGAACACCAAAAGGAGTACGACCGCCATATCCGCGCCCATCAGCGCGAAGGAAACCATCAGGGCGGCGAGCACAAACAGCATTCCGTCGTATGCCTTGGCTTTGGCGCGATTGGAAATGGCAATGTTGCGCTCGTCGTCCTTTTCGATCTGCATCTGCCTCTCCAGTTCCGGATGTTTGCGCATGGCCCACCGGTTGGCCATATCTCCCACGCCGTGCCCGAAGATGCCGCAGCCTGCGCCGATGCAGACAAAAGGCAGCACCCGCAGGATCCCCTGGGCGTCCTCCTGCGCATGAATCAGATACAGTCCGATGCAGGCCAAAACAGCGCCCGCCAAAATCAAAAGAAGCCCCAAATTGTTTTTCTTCATTTCCCTTCCTCCCCGTAAACGAAAATCTCTTCGATGCTGCGACCGAAATACCGGGCGATTTTAAAGGCCAGCAGGATCGACGGATTGTACCTCCCGTTTTCCAAAGATCCGATGGTCTGCCTGGAAACGCCCAGCGCTGCAGCCAGCTCCTCCTGATTGATCCCCCGGTCTTTTCTCAGTTCTTCCAGTCGGTTTTTCAAGGCGTCCTCCTTTCTTTTTATGGAAAGTTTACTTTCCTTTTCTGATTCTACTATAACAGGGAACCGCGCAAATATCAAGCGTACTTTCCATTCAGCGTCGGATGATATATTTGCAGATGGGATTTCCCAGCGCGGAAAAGCGCTCTTCGTACTCGGTCATCACGTTCCCTTCGTTCAGTACGGGATCCCGGTGCAGGTCCCAGGTTACCGCATCAGCGCTCCACCCGGCCGCTTCCAGCTCTTCCAGCGCAAAAGCGAACAGCTCCCGGTTATCGGTTTTAAATTCGATCCGGCCGTCTTTTTTTAAAATCCTGTCGTAGCGGGCCAGAAACTGGCGGGACTCCAGACGCCGCTTGGCATGCCGGTCTTTGGGCCAGGGATCGGAAAAATTCAGGTAAATCCGGTCCACTTCCCCCGGCGCAAACACCTCCCCGATTTCTTCCGCATCCATCCGGATGAACTTTACATTCGCCAGGGGATCCTCTTCCATCTTCTGGATCGCCCGCAGCAGCACGCTGGAATATTTTTCGATTCCCACAAAATTGACTTCCGGGTGCAGCCGGGCCATATCCATCAAAAAACGCCCTTTTCCCATGCCGATCTCCACAAAAAGCGGCCTGTCGTTTCCGAAGGTTTCCTTCCACTTCCCTTTTCTTTCTTCCGGCTCATGCACCACAAAGGGGCTTTCCTTTATCATTTCCCGGGATCCCGTAATATTGCGCAACCTCATGGCTATGTCTCCTCTCGATCCGTGCGCGTTTTCGCGCTTTCGGACTGCTTTTTCAGAATTTAAGAAATTGTGAATTTTTTCTTTCCCCACTTAAAATTTGGCTGGGAATAGTGTATCATAAAATGCAACGATAAAAAAAGGCAGGAATTGAAATGAATTTAAAATTTTTCAGGAAAAAGATTTCCTTTTTTATAGCAGCCGCCCTGGGACTCTCCCTCCTGTGCGGCCCCGTTTTCACCGTCCGCGCGGAAGTCATTGATTACCAGGCCCGTGCGGAAGCCAACAAACTCATGCCCATCGAAAGCAATCAGATCGACGGCTGGCCCCAGGGGCCGGCGGTCAGCGCCAAATCGGCCATCCTCATGGAAGCCAACACCGGCACAATCCTCTATGCCAAAAATATCCACGAAAAACTCTATCCCGCCAGCACCACCAAGATCCTCACCGCCTGGATCGCCCGGCAGGAAAGTTCCCTGGATGAAATGGTGGAATACTCCTCCGAGGCGGTCAACAGCATCAACTGGCGGGAGGATTCCAACATCGGCATCAAAGTGGGCGAAGCCATCACCATGGAACAGTCCCTTTACGGCCTGCTGGTAGGTTCCGGCAACGAGTGCGGCAACGCCATCGGCGAGCACATCAGCGGGAGCATTGAAGGCTTTGTGGAGCTGATGAATCAGACGGCCCTTAAACTGGGCTGCACGGATTCCCATTTTGTGACCACCAACGGCATTCACGACGACGATCACTATACTTCGGCCCATGACCTGGCCCTCATTGCCCAACAGTTTTTCTCCGATGAGCTGCTGTGCAAAATGTCCAGCACCGCCAGCTATGTGATCCCTCAAAGTCCCACCCTCTCCCAGGAGCTGATCCCCAACACCAAAAACAAGCTTCTGCCCGGGAAGGAATACGGATATGAATACCTGGTGGGCAGCAAGACGGGATATACTTCCAAAGCCCGGCAGAACCTGGTCTCCTGTGCCCAGAAAGACGGCCTGAAGCTGATCTGCGTGGTGATGGAGGACGAGTCCCCCATGCAGTTTACGGATACCATTGAACTGTTCAACTATGGATTCAGCAATTTCCAGACGGTTAACGCATCGGAAAACGACACCACCTACAGCATCCAGGGCAACAGCTTTTTTATGACGGAAAACGATATTTTCGGAGATTCGGAACCGATCCTTTCCCTGGACAAATCCTCTTATGTGGTGCTTCCTTCGGACGCCTCCTTTGAGGATGTGACTTCCGAACTGGATTATGAAAACATATCCGACGGCCAGGCGGCCCTCATCCGCTACAGCTGGCATGACCAGCCTGTGGGAAGCGCAGCCGTCCTTTTCTCGGATCATATTTCCACCTATGATTTCAACGAAACTCCTTCGGAATCCGAAGCCGCTGCCGTGCCCGCATCCGAAACAGCCTTAGAGTCCCTGCCGGCATCAACGGCCGAAACGGCTTTGGAGTCCCAGCCGGATACAAATCCGGAGACTTCCGCTTCCGCCCTTCCTGTTTCCGGCGTTTCCCAGAGCCAGACAGGCGGTCAGGCCGGCCCCGAAAACGTGGTCTTTGTCAATATCCGAAACGGCGCCCTGATTGTGGCCGGAATCGCGGCTTTCATCATCTTAATCCTCATTGCCTGCTCCGCATTCCGCAATCACGCCCGCAGCAAACGGCGGCAGGCCATCATGCGGCACCGCAGGGAAAACCGGAAAGAAATCATCGATTTTGACCGGTACACCGATCCATACTAACACATACGGACAGCCGCAGGGAAACCTTTCATCCGATCTCCCTGCGGCTGTTCTTTTTTTCTTCCTGTCTTTCCCGGCTTCTGCGCTCCCGCCGCAGCTGCCTGGCACGGTCTTTTCTCTGACGGATGTCCTCCACCTCTTCTTCCGGGATGAACTTCGTTGTCTTCACTGCGTACACTTTTTCGTCGTCCGTCTTTTTTATCCGGATCTTTCCCTTCATATAGCCGTGCTTGGCGCAGAAGGAAACGCTGTAATAATGCTTGCCGTTGGGCGTAAACCAGCGGATTTTCCGCCGAAGGTTCCGATGGCAGAGATAACATCTGGTCGATATTACTTCCCGGTCGGCAAGCAACGCTTCCTTATCCTCAAAGGCGCGGGAAATATACTTCGCGTACCGGTCAAAAACCACATGCACTTCCGCCTTCCGGTTTGCCGGCAGGCAAAAGGTATCAAAAGAAACCCTCTGCAGCACCCCGGGATCCTTGATCCGCTCAAAAACGCGCGCCGTGTAGCAGGCGTCCGCCAGCGCCCTGTGGAACGGGATTTCTTTGGAAATCTGCAGAAAATCCACCGCGTGCTCCAGACTTCTCCTGCTCTTTCCGTCTTCAAAGGCAAGGCTGAACAGCTTTTGCACATCATAATACCTAAGGGGACCCTCCGCCAGGGGTTCCATTCCGAAAAACTTCATATTTTTCTGCAATTCCGTCAAATCCAGGGGGCCCCAGGTGCAAAACAGGAAGTCTTTTTTGCACCATTTCAGAAAATCCGACGCAACCGCTTCAAACGTCCTGCACCCGGCCAGCTCGTCCATCTTCAGATGAATGAGCTGTTCCGTAATCTTGTGCATTTCCCCGTAGACCTGCGGCCGGATCAGCTCATGGAAACTGTCTGTGATTTCCATGCGGCTGTTCATTTTCACAGCTCCGATTTCAATGATTTCGAATGTGAGCATCCGGCTTCTCTCATCCCTGCTGTCGGCCGCCTGGTTCCACTCCAGGTCTAAAATGATGTAATCCATAGCCCGATCTTTTCCTCCGTCCTTACAGCCCGTTGCGATAAATTTCATTGATCACAGCCTGCGCCCGCTCCAGTTCCTTTTTCTGAACAAGCTGGTCCCTGTCGCTCAAAATAGCCAGCATTTCATCCACCAGGTCCTTAATTTTCGGGTTGGAAACCCGGTAGAGATACCCCAGCATCCGGGTTGCGGTGTAATCCGTATTCATATGTTTGTAGGCAATCTCCGCGCAAAGTTCCTCCGGATACCCTCTTTCCACCAAAAGACGGTACAGTTCTTCCGTTCTTTCCAGCGCCATTTTTACCTCCATGTCGGAGCGCTTTTTGCTCCGACCGCGCCGAAAAATCGCGTATGTGATTTTTCGGCTGCGATCATAACAGTTTTGCGGCGCCCCGACGCAAAACTGTCGATTGAAAAATGGGCCATCGGGCACATTTTTCAATCTTACCTCCATGCAGGATACATTTTCAAATTTTACTCCCCGTCTTTCCTTTCCCGCTGCAAATCCTTTAAAATCGTGCTGCAGATTTCTTTTGCCGCAAAGGCGGAACCCGCCGCCGAAGCATGGGCCCCGTCCCCGTCGTACATTTCGATCTTAGGATGGCTGCGCCGGTATTCCCACCACAGTTCCCCCACGGGGGCCAGGAGCGCGCCGGTCTTACGGGCGATCTCCCGGTAGGCCGCGCTCATGCGGGGCTGCTCTCCTTCTTCTCCTTTTTTCGCCCAAGTCATATACAGGACCGGTCTGGCTGAAGCCTGCCGGATCCATTCGGTCAGACATCTCACTGCGCCGTAAAATTTTTCTTCCGGCCCGAAAGGATGGGCATGCTCCTGAAGCACCACATAATCATAATGGCCGTAACGGATATTGAATTTCACATCCGGCTCCTGCACATGCTGCTCCAGGAACCATCCGCCGTGGGCAATCATAGTCACTTCGCACCGGATTCCCTGTTTCTCCAGTTCTGCCGCAGCCAGGGCGGGCATATCGTTATAGTAAGTATGGCTGTTTCCGATAAACAGGATTCTTAATTTCATTTCAATCTCCTTTCCGGATCATTTAGAAAACAAAGAAGCCGAAACCCCTGCTTTCAAGGAGTCTTCGGCTTCTCTGTTACGTTCCCGAGGTGATTCGAACACCCGACCTACCGCTTAGGAGGCGGTCGCTCTATCCTGCTGAGCTACGGAAACTGATATAAACAGTGTTTGATCTGCTAACCAACAGAAACACTCCTTATATTATAGCAATTCAATATAGAATTGTCAAATATTATATTCAAATTCAATCCGGATAATTGATATACCCCTGAAGCCAGATGGATCCTTTAAACCGCCTTCCCACGGCCGGTTCCCCCATCAAATCCTTTTTATTGATACAGACCTGGAAATTCAGATCATTGCAGCATACCTGCATGATAAAAACTTCTTCCCCGGTCATACTGTTTTTTACCGAATTGCATTCCAGAATTTCCCCAAGGATGGAATACTGGTCGCATTCCACCCCGTAGGGCATAAAATAGGTGTCCACCAGGCTGAATACATCCATCTTCTGAATCCGGCGGGAAATGGTGGTGTAAGTGTCCATATCCTCCAGCGTCAGGCTTTCGATTGCTTCCTCATCCCCTCCTCTGGCTGCCTGGATCAGACGATTTCTGGTCACCGTATCCTTCTGGATTTTCTTTTTCTGCCACTCTGTCTTTTGAATGGGCATCATAATGGTGCCGTCGCAGGAAAGACCGGACAGGCTTAAGGAAGTTCCCCTGACAGGAAGCTTGCCCTCGTTCCAGCGCTTCAGATAAGCAATTTTGTTTTGCAGATAAAAAATCAGGGAAACCCCCACTTTGGGATCTTCACAGATTCCGGCATAGGATTCCAGGGCGGCATGGCGTTCAACGGAAATATCTTCACCGGTACTTACGATCTTCGACTGCAGGTAAGGGAAATAGTAATCAAAAGAATAATTATCTTCGTCATCAAATTCCCCGCATACCGCTATTCCGATTTCATCGGCAAAATTCCTGGCAAATTCCGCATAAAGGCTCTTTTCGCTTCGGGTGGTATAGCTGCGCTCATCCGCGTGGAGGATAACCTCCCGGATCAGCTCGTCAATCTGCTTTTTTTCTTTATATTCGCTGAAACCTACTGCTCGTAAAAATTTGTGCAAGAATTTCACCTCTCATTCCTTATACCATCCGTTTTTTGTGTCCCCCGGTCACTTTTTCCTGCGGATTTCTTTCATGCCTCCCATATAAGGCTGGAGAACTTCGGGGATTTTAACGGAACCGTCCGCCTGGAGATTATTCTCCAGGAATGCAATCAGCATCCGGGGCGGCGCAACTACTGTGTTATTCAGCGTGTGGGCAAAGTATTTCCCTTTTTCGCCGCTGACGCGGATTTTCAGTCTTCTGGCCTGCGCGTCTCCTAAGTTGGAACAGCTTCCTACTTCGAAATACTTCTTCTGTCTCGGAGACCATGCTTCCACATCCACGGATTTTACTTTCAGGTCTGCCAGATCACCGGAACAGCATTCCAGGGTCCTTACCGGAATATCCATGGATCGGAACAGGTCCACCGTATTCTGCCAAAGTTTATCGAACCACATTTTGCTCTCTTCCGGCTTGCAGACTACAATCATTTCCTGTTTTTCAAACTGATGGATTCTGTATACGCCCCTCTCCTCCAGTCCGTGCGCTCCTTTTTCTTTTCTGAAGCAGGGAGAATAACTGGTCAGGGTTTTGGGAAGCTGATCTTCCGGAATAATGGTATCAATGAATTTTCCGATCATGGAATGCTCGGAAGTACCGATCAGGTACAAATCTTCCCCTTCAATCTTGTACATCATCGCATCCATTTCCGCAAAGCTCATTACGCCGGTTACCACATTGCTGCGGATCATAAAGGGCGGAACACAGTACGTGAATCCTCTGTTGATCATAAAATCCCTTGCGTATGCGATCACTGCGGAATGAAGTCTTGCGATGTCTCCCATCAGATAGTAGAAACCGTTCCCGGCCACTTTTCTGGCGCTGTCCAAGTCAATGCCGTCAAAGCTTTCCATAATATCCGTATGATAGGGAATTTCAAAATCCGGCACCACAGGCTCCCCATAGCGCTGTACTTCCACATTTTCCGTGTCGTTTCTTCCGATGGGTACGGACGGATCGATGATATTTGGAATGGTCATCATAATTTTGAGGATTTTCGCCTGAAGCTCCTCCTCTTTTCCTTCCAGCTCCTGCAGACGCTTTGCTCCTGCCGCCACTTCCGCTTTCTTCGCCATGGCTTCTTCTTTCTTTCCCTGCGCCATCAGCGCCCCGATCTCTTTGGAAACCTTGTTGCGGTTTGCACGAAGTTCGTCCGCTTCTTTCTGCGTCTTTCTGCTCTCTGCATCCAGTTCAATCACTTCGTCTACCAGGGGCAGTTTTTCATCCTGAAATTTTTTGCGGATATTTTCCTTTACGATTTCAGGATTCTCTCTTAAAAATTTAATATCGATCATCGTTGTGTTTCCTCCTCATCCGTCTTTTAGCTTCTTCAATATCCCATTGCCATATCAAGAGCCTTTTTTTCTTCATCGCCCAGGGAAAGTTCGCTCTCTCCCTTTTTGATTTCTTTTGTATAAGAATAACAGCCGTCGCTGCTGTGAACGGAATTCAGCAAAAATCCGCTGTTCTTATTATCCAGCAGGCAAAGACAGAAACTCAATTTTCCTCCCATCTGCTGGAAAGCATCGTATTTTACCAGTCCTATTTTCTGATAACAATATTCCATCCGTCTCAGAATTTCCCGGATATCCTTACGATTCTTTTCGTTCTCGTTCTTAATAAATTTATTATCTTCAAAGAGGGCGATTATATCCTGTTCCAGACTCTTCGCATCTTTTCCTTTCATAAATTTATCGTACTTCTTTTTCAGCTTTTTGTATTTCACCATCTGTACGATCAAAAGAACGATTATGGCGATCAGCAGGACAAAAATCGCAATAAACAGATATGCGACATCGATTCCGGCAATCCCCAGAGATTCCATCAAAGGACTTGACATTCGTGACCTTCCTTTCCTTTGTATATGCTATCTTGTAATCTGTTCCAGAAGCCTGTCCAGATCTTCGTGATTATAAAACTCAATTTCAATTTTCCCGGAACCGTTTTCCTTTGCCTGGATGGAAACTTTCGTGCCGAGGGACTGTTTCAGTCTTTCGGAAATATCCTGATAGATAACAGTCAGGGATTTGTTCTCCGGTTTTTCCGGTTTGGGAGGTTTGTTCAGGTTCTTTACCAGTTTTTCCACTTCCCGCACGCTGAGTTTTTCATCAAATACTTTCTGTGCAATCAGATACTGCTGTTCCGGATCTTCAATTGCCAACAGCGCCCTTGCATGTCCTGTACTGAGCATTCCGTCCACAACCATCTTCTGTACCGGCTCGCACAGTTTCAGAAGCCGCATGGAGTTGGTTACGGCAGTCCTGCTTTTGGAAACACGTTCCGCCACTTCGTCCTGCTTCAGATGGAATTCCTCCAGAAGTCGTTTATATGCCTGGGCTTCTTCAATAGGATTCAGATCCTCCCTCTGTATATTTTCAATGAGGGAAATTTCCACCACTTCCTGATCCGTCAGGTTGCGGATGATAACGGGAACTTCCTTCAATCCCGCCAGTTTCGCCGCACGCCATCTGCGCTCCCCGGCTATGATCTCATAATACGTTTTTTTATCCTGTACCAGAATGGGCTGCAGCAATCCAAACTGTTTAATGGAATCTGCCAGTTCCTGAAGGGAATCCTCGTCAAAATTTTTACGGGGCTGTTCCCTGTTTGGTTCCACCATGGAAAGCTTTACGACAACAGCGCCATCTTCCTTTTTTTCTCCGGAAGGGACGGGGCTCTTTGCTGTTTCCATCATTACATTCGATGGAATAAGGGAGTCCAACCCTTTTCCCAAACCTCTCTTTGCCATACCTATACCTCTACTTGTTCTTTCTTTTGATCACTTCTTCCGCCAGTGCCATATAACTCTCAGCTCCTGCTGATTTGGGATCATAAAGATTGATCGGCATTCCATAACTCGGTGCTTCCGCCAACCTGATGTTTCTCGGGATCATGGTCTTATAAATCCTCTGATTTAAGTGATCCTTTACATTTTCCACCACCTGCATGGAAAGATTGGTCCTTGCATCATACATGGTAAACAGGATTCCTTCAATATCCAATGTGGGATTTAAACGTTCCCTTACGAGATTTACCGTATGGATTAACTGGCTGAGCCCTTCCAGTGCATAATATTCACACTGAATAGGGACGAGGACTGTATCCGCTGTTGTCATTGCATTGACTGTCAGCATGTTCAACGACGGCGGACAGTCTATCACAATAAAATCATATTGATCCCGAATCCAGTCCACTTCATTTTTTAAAATAAATTCTTTCTTTTCTACCCCAATCAATTCAATCTCCGCTGCGGCCAGATTGACATTGGAAGGAATCAGGGAAATATTCTCGATCACATCTTTCAGCAGACATTCCTGAATGGAACACTCCCCCAAAATCAGTTCGTAAACCGTATTTTCCAATTCATTCTTGTCTACTCCGAACCCGCTGGTGGTATTTCCCTGCGGATCCATATCAATGACCAATACTTTTTTCCCTTTTGCCGCTAACGAAGCAGAAAGATTGATCGTAGTCGTTGTCTTCCCGACCCCGCCCTTCTGATTCGCAACAGCGATTGCCCTGTTCTTCATTTACACACCTCTGAACTGACATAAGCACTTTTCATTTGTTGATTTACTTTTCGATTATAACACTTCTCATTTGGGAATACTATCTCCTTTTTGTATAAATTTGTTTAAATGTTTCACGTGAAACATTTTCAGAAACCCGGAAATGATCTATCCTCTCCCTTCTTTCTATGGTATAATAATTTTGGAAAAACTCCCTATAAGGAAAAGGAGAATTTGCTGTGAATAAAAAAACCATCCCTACCATAATTGCATTTTCAGGTTTAACTGCTTTGACATTTCATGCAGTAAACCGGCTTTGTTTTTCTGCTACTACTTTAAAAAATGTTTTGAAAGAAGAGGATTCCAACTATTTTGAATGGCGTTTTGGAAAAATAAAATATACCAAAAAAGGTTCCGGTTCCCCTCTTCTTCTGATCCATGATTTAACAGTGGGAAGTTCGGGATATGAATATCGAAAGATAGCAGAAGATCTCTCCAAAGACCATGAGGTCTATATGATTGATCTTCTTGGATATGGTATGTCTGACAAACCGAACATGACTTATACCAATTATCTTTATGTCCAGCTTGTTCTCGACTTTATTAAAAACGGAATTGGTAAAAAAACAGATCTCATTGCTTCCGGAGATTCTTCTTCTATTGCTGTGATGGCCTGTCATAATGATCCGGAATTGATCCAGAATGTTATCCTGCTGAATCCCCAGAGTCTGGGACGAATGAATCTTTCTCCCAACCGGCAGACCCGGCTTATGAAATTTATTCTGGATATGCCTGTGTTAGGGACTTTTATTTATAACATGCTGACCGCGAAGGAAAGTCTTCGCAAAACATTTAAAGGGGAATTGTTTTATAACAGGCACGCTGTTTCTGAAGAAATGGTTTCCGCCTATTCTGAAGCGGCTCACTTTCCGGACTATAATGCAAAATACAGCTATACCAGTTACATAGGAAGATATATGAACACCGGTATTGTTCATGCCCTGAAAGAAATTGACCACTGTATTTATATCATTTACGGAAAAGGACAAAGAGAAATCGAAAGCATTACTGATCACTATCTTTACTTCAATAATGCAATTGAAAAATTTGGAATTGATGATGCAGGACATTTTCCTCATATTGAGCAACCGGAAGCTACGCTGCAGCAGATGCGAATTATTTTTTAATTAGGACAGGAAAAGTAAGACGGCATCCGGAATGTTTCACGTGAAACATTCCGGATGTTTCTTATTTCAGGGGATCTTTTGCAGGGGCTCCTGCTTTTCTCGGATATTTTTTCGGAGTGTTCCGAATCTTTCTGATCACAAATAAATTTCTGTAAATATCACTGTCCGGAAGGAAAAATTCCTTTTGTCCTTCTATCTTTCCTCCCAAAACAGAGATTGCATGTTCTGCCGTCTTTGCTTCTTCCGCCACCTTCTCCGACTTATAGGAAATGAAAAGTCCTCCTTCCTTGACATAAGGAAGGCAAAGTTCCGAAAGGGTAGAAAGATTGGCTACCGCACGGGAAACACAGAGATCATATTGTTCTCTTTTTTTGGAAGGCGCTGCAAAATCCTCCGCTCTTCCATGAATCGTTTCCACCTCCTGCAATCCCAGCTCTGCAATCAATTCATTTAAAAACCGAATCCGCTTTTGCAGGGAGTCCAATAAAGTCAGGCGAATCTGCGGGAATGCAATTTTCAAAGGAATCCCCGGAAATCCTGCGCCGGTTCCCACATCAATAACAGAAACCCTCTTCTCTCGAATCGCATCCCAGGCTTTCACCAGGGAAAGGCTGTCTACAAAATGCTTTTTCAATACTTCTTCAAATTCTGTAATGGCAGTCAGGTTCATCACTTCATTCCATTCTGTCAGCATCTCATAATAGCGGATGAACTGCTCTTCCTGCTGCTGTGTTAATTTTATTTCAAACTGTACCAAGTCCTTACGGAATTGTTCCAAGCAAGACTGTTCCAAATCATTCATAGAACATATGTTCTCCTTTTCTTTTCATTGCCTTCGCCCTTCGTGTTCCAGATAGACAAGAAGAACCGATATATCCGCGGGAGAAACGCCGGAAATCCGGGAAGCCTGTCCCACGGAAACCGGACGGAATTCTTTCAGTTTCTGGCGTGCTTCCAGCCGCAGGCTTTTCACATCGTCATAATCAATGGATTCCGGAATCTTTTTCTTTTCCATCTTCTTATACTGTTCCACCTGGCGCTGCTGTCTTTCAATATATCCCTGGTATTTTATCTCGATTTCCACCTGCTCCAGAACCTCTTGCGGAAGTCTTTTTCTGTCCGGATCGATTTCTGCCAGTTTTTCATAAGAAAGCTCCGGCCTGCACATCAGTTCCGCCAGCGTAGTTCCGGTTTTTAACAGGGCGCTGTTATTCTTTTCCAGAAAACCCTGGTTTACGGAGGAAGCACCGATCACCGTCTTCTGAAGGCGTTCCACCTCTTCCCGGATCATCCTTCTTTTTTCTTCCAGATGCCGGATTTGTCCTTCGGAAATCAGTCCGCTTTCAAAGCCCTTTTCCCTCAGGCGAAGGTCCGCATTATCCTGACGAAGAAGCAGGCGATATTCCGCGCGGGACGTCATCATCCGGTAAGGCTCTCGGTTATCCTTCGTTACCAAATCATCCACCAAAACGCCCAGATAGCCTTCGGATCTGTCAATCATAACCGGATCTTTTCCCTGACATTTTCTTCCCGCATTGATTCCCGCCAGAATCCCCTGGGCCGCAGCCTCTTCATAACCGCTGCTTCCGTTGAACTGTCCGGCGGAAAAAAGGCCCGCAATCTTTTTAAATTCCAGCGTCGGATAAAGCTGTCTGGCATCGATGCAGTCGTACTCTATGGCATAGGCGTTTCTCACGATTTTGCAGTGTTCCAGTCCCGGAACCGTGCGGTACATTTCCAGCTGTACGTCTTCCGGGAGGGAAGAAGACATCCCGCCCACATACATTTCATTGGTAAATCTGCCTTCCGGCTCAATGAAGACCTGGTGCCGGTCCTTTTCGGCAAACTTAACCACCTTATCTTCGATGGAAGGACAATAGCGGGGACCGGTTCCTTCAATGATTCCCGCATAAATGGGGGATCTGTCCAGATTGGCGCGGATAATTTCATGCGTCTTTTCATTGGTATAAGTCAGCCAGCAGGAATCCTGCGCAATCTGCACATCCTCCGGATTCGTGGAAAAGGAAAACGGAACTACTTTTTCATCCCCTTTCTGCTCTTGCATCCTGGAAAAATCAATGCTGCGCTTATCCATCCTTGCAGGAGTCCCCGTTTTAAACCTTCTCATCCCAATCCCCAGTTTTTTCAGGGAATCCGTCAGATGCGTGGCCGCCTGCAGGCCGTTAGGACCGGTCTGGGTAATGGCTTCCCCGCACAGGCATCTGGCATTTAAATAGGTGCCCGTACAAAGGATCACTGCTTTTGCCTCATAGACGGCCCCCGTAAAAATCCGGACTCCTGTTACGTATCTTTCCACGCCCCTGGCGCGCCCTTCTTCTCCCGCTTCTTTTGTCAGAAGCTCACACACTTCCGCCTGCTTAATGGTGAGATGATCCTGGTTTTCCAGAATCATCCTCATCCTGCGGCTGTACTCTGCCTTGTCCGCCTGGGCGCGCAGGGAATGAACCGCAGGTCCTTTGGAAAGATTCAGCATTTTGGACTGGATAAAAGTATGATCGATATTTTTTCCCATTTCCCCGCCCAGGGCATCCACTTCCCTCACCAGATGCCCTTTGGAGGAGCCTCCGATATTGGGGTTGCACGGCATGAGTGCAATGCTGTCTGCGCTCACCGTAAAGATCACCGTTTCCAGTCCCATCCTGGCACAGGCAAGGGCGGCTTCGCATCCGGCATGCCCTGCCCCGACCACACATACGTCTGTTTTTATCACAATCTGACCCATTTTCTCACCTTACATTCTTAATCTGAACCTATCATACAACATCTTTTCCCCGGAAGAAAGATGTTTTTCCCCCTTTTGACCCGCTTCTTTTCCTATGCTAAAATAGAAAGAAAAGAAAGGAGAACCCATGAAAGCAGTTTATTATGACGGAAAAGACGCCTTTTACCGGGAAGATTATCCCGTCCCGAAGGCCGGCGAACAGGAAAGCCTGGTGCAGATCCTTCTTTCCGCCGTATGCAATACGGACAAAGAAGTTCTCAAAGGATATAAACCGGACTTTACCGGCGTCATGGGACATGAATTTGTCGGAAAAGTGATTACTTCTTCCGATCCTTCCCTTGTGGGAAAACGGGTCGTGGGAGAACTCAATGAAGAATGCGGGCACTGTATTTATTGTAAAACGGGAAGACCTCATCACTGTTCCAACCGCAGGGTCATCGGCCTTTCCGGACGGGACGGCTGTTTTGCAGAGTACATGACCATTGCCACGAGACTTCTCCATGTGGTTCCGGATTCCCTCCCCACCCAAATCGCCATTTTTACGGAACCCCTGGCCGCGGCTCTGGAAATCTTAAACCAGGTGCATGTCCGTCCGGACTTAAATGCCGCCGTAATCGGCGACGGCCGCCTCGCCCTTTTTGTCGCCCAGGCCCTTGCCTTAAACGGGATCGATCTGACAGTAATCGGGAGACATCCGGAAAAGCTGGAAAACTTCAGCCATTTTGCCAGGACCGTTACGCAGGGAGAAAAGGAAGGCTATGAACTGGTTGTGGATGCTACCGGATCCCCTTCCGGCCTGGCAGACGCCATGAATTATGTCCGCAAAAAAGGAACGATCGTCATCAAAAGTACCTATGCGGGAAATGCCTCCATCAATATGAGCCAGGCAGTGGTCAATGAACTTACGATTGTGGGAAGCAGGTGCGGCCCCTTTGAACCCGCATTAAAACTTCTGGAAACCGGCAGGGTCCAGCTGCCTCCCATCCAACTGTATGATCTGAAAGATTTCAGGGAAGCCTTTTCTTCCCCCGCCTTTAAAGCAGGCTTTTCTTTCTGATCCTGCCCCAGTAAAAAAACGGTAAAAAGGCGCAAAAAACCGCCGGTCCTTTCCCATCCAAGAAAAGGTACCCGGCGGTTCCTTTTTTATTTTCCCATACAGAATTTGGAAAAGATTTCGTTTACCAGATCTTCCCCCACTTCTTCTCCCAGAATCCTTCCGAGACAGGCGTAGGCATTCATCAAATCGATGGAATAGAAATCCTCCGGCATCCCGTCCTCCAGACTTTTTTTCACCATACACAGGCTGTCGTAAGCTTCCTGCACCGCTTCCTTATGGCGCAGGCTGGTGATCATCACCTCGTCGTCCGCCCCGATTTTCCCGTGAAAGAACATTTCCCGGATTTTTTCCGTAAATTCTTCCAGTCCCGTATTTTCCTTCGCAGAGGTCCGGATCACGGGAACCTCTCCTGCTGTCCCATCAAGGCTGTCAAGCAGTTCTTCCTCTGATACAAACGGTTGCAAATCCGTTTTGTTCATCAGTACAATGACCTTCTTTTCCCGGACCAGGTCCATAATCTCTTTGTCGCTTTCGTCCAGCGGCCGGGAAGAATCCACGACATACAGGATCAGCTCCGCGTCCCTGGCGTATTTCCTGGCCCTCTCGACCCCGATTTTTTCCACGGCGTCCGTGGCGTTTCGGATCCCTGCCGTATCCACGATGTTTAGGCTGATCCCGCCAAGGCGGATGGACTCTTCCAGCGCGTCCCTGGTGGTTCCTTCCACGTCCGTAACGATGGCCCTTTCTTCTCCCACCAAAAGATTTAAAAGGGAGGATTTTCCGGCGTTGGGCTTTCCCACAATCACCGTCCGGATTCCTTCTTTTAAAAGGCGTCCGTCCTCTGCGGATTCCAATAGCCGGTTCAGCCGGCCCAGCAGATTTTCCACCACAACGGAAAGCTTTTCCGGATATCCGTCCGTACTGATGTGCTCCGGATCGTCCAAAGCCGACTCGATAAAGGCGATTTCATAGAGGATTTCGGAACGAATCTGCCGGATCGCTTCCGCCAGGGAGCCTTTCAGCTGGCGGATGGAAGCCTTCAGGGCAAATTCGTTTTGAGAATGGATCAGATCCATCACCGCTTCCGCCCTGGAAAGATCAATCCTCCCGTTTAAAAACGCCCTCTTGGTAAATTCCCCCGGCTCCGCCATCCTTGCCCCGTTTCGCAGCACAAGTCCCAGCACCTTCTGCAAAAGGAGAACACCCCCGTGGCAGTTGATTTCCACCGTGTCCTCCTTTGTATAGCTTCTGGGCGCCAGCATCAGGGAAACCATCACTTCGTCCAGGATTTCATCCCCGTCCGCCACAAATCCGTAATGAATGGTATGCGTTGCATACTCTTTGAGCCGGTGCTTCCCGGATCCGGTCCTGAAAATCCGGTCCGCCACCGTCACCGCTTCCGGTCCGCTGATCCGGATAATTCCGATTCCGGAATCGGACAGGGCCGTGGCGATGGCGGCAATCGTATCCGTTTTCATTATTTCTTCAGAGTCACCACCACATGGCGGAAAGGTTCTTCCCCTTCGCTGTGGGTGGTCACATATTTGTCATTCTGAAGGGCGGAATGGATGATCCTTCTTTCATAAGGATTCATCGGCTCCAGGGAAACCGCCCTCTTGGTCCGTTTTACCTTATAGGCAATATTCTTCGCCAGATTCTCCAGCGTATCCTTCCTTCTCTTCCGGTAATTTTCCGTATCCACTTTTACGCGGATATACTCTTCGGATCCCTTGTTTACCACCAGGGAAACCAGATACTGAAGGGAATCCAGGGTCTGGCCGCGCTTTCCGATGAGGACTCCCATTTCGTCTCCGCTTAAGTCGATATCCATCTGCCGGGACTCTTCATCGTAGTTTACATCCACCACAACCGTCATGTTCATGGCCGCAAACACATCGTTTAAAAAGATTTTGGCCCTGTCTTCCACCGTTTCTTTCACACGGGCATTGATCACCGCGGGTTTTGCGTTAAACCCTAAGAAACCGGAAGACCCCTCTTCCAATACATCATATTCCAGGCGGTCGCTGGTCACCACAAAGTGCCTGCAGGCTGCGGTAACTGCGTCGCTCACTGTTTTTGCGGTAAATCTCTGGAATTCCATGGCAACCCCTCCTATTTCCTGTTATTCCTCTCGTTGTAGTCCTTCACCATATTCGCTTTCGCGGCAAGGCTACCGGGTTTAGCCGCATTCTTATTGTAGTATTCCGTTGCTTTCCTCACTGCTTCGTCCTTTTCCTCCTGGGTCATGGCGGAAGCTTTTGTCTTCGAAGAAGCAGCGGGAGCCGGGCTCTGCGGCTTTACGTTCCTTGTGCTCATTGTAGCATAGCTGTTGAGTTTTTCCGGATCAATCCCTTTTTTGCGGAGTTTTTCCTTATGCTTCTCCACGTTCTTTTTGATCTCGGCGTCAATGTCCATTTTATCAATATGTTTGTTAATTGCCACCTGCTGTACGCTTCTGACCACGGAACCGGCAATCCAGTAAAGACCCATGCCGGCAGGCAGCGTATAACAGAATACCGCTGACATGATGGGCATGATGTTGTTCATCATCTTCATGGAAGCCATCATGGAGTTGGCCTTGTCATTGTCGGAACCCGTATCCGCCTGGGGCATCAGCTTGACGTTCAGCCACTGGGTCACAGCGGAAAGGACCGGGATTGCCAGCGCGGCGATTACCATCAGCCACGCCCCTGTGGAAATGGCTTCGCTCACCATAAAGGCCGGGGGATTTCCCATGTTCAGGCCCAGGAAATTGTTGTAGCGGTCCATCCTCTCCATGGTGCTCGTAATCTCGGAGGCCAGGTCCGGGAAGTTGGCGGCCAGATTGTTCCATTCCGCAGTGGAAGCCTTATAGAGCACGTCGATAAACGTGTTCTGCATGTACTCCACATTTCCGGAAGTAAAGGCTTCGTTGGCAAACTGTCTGGCATACATTGCGCCGTTGGTGAAATTTTCGGAATTGCTCAGAAATTCCGTGGCGCCGGGCGTATTGACCAGCTTTTCCACCAGCGGGAAAAACGCCTCCTTTACCTGCGCCACATAAGCGGGTACATTGGAAAATACCCGGTAAAGGGCAAACAGGATCGGCATCTGGATCAACAGCTGCACGCAGCTGCCCGTCGGGGATACCCCGTATTTGGCATAAACCTCTTTTGTCTCCTGGTTCATCGCCATCATGGACTCATTGTCCTTTTTGCCTGCATACCTTTTCTGAATCGCCTGAAGCTCCGGGTTCATCTTCGCGCTCAGCTTGGAAAACTTCTGCTGGCGGATGGTCAGGGGCATCAGGAGCAGATAAATGACGATGGTAAACAAAATGATCGCAAGACCGATATTCGGAATCCCGATCTTGTCCAGCACCCAGAAGATGCCGTTCATAATCCATCCCAGCACTCTGGCGATCGGCCCTAAGATCGCCCCATCATACTGCGATAATAAAATTGAATTCAATGGTGTTTCCTCCTGCTTTCAGGTCCCGGCTTGTCCGGAACCGGATCGTATCCTCCTCTGGAAAAAGGATTACATCTTAAAATTCTCCAGACAGCCAGCAATCCTCCCTTAAAAGCCCCGTATCTTTCAACCGCTTCCAGCCCGTATTCCGAGCAGGTGGGGATATAGGGGCATTTTGTCCTTTTTAAGGGAGACAGATATTTCCTGTAAAATTTTATCGCTGCTATCAGAATGTTTTTCATCACTCATGGTCCGACTGCTTCACAATATTGTGAAGCTTTCCCAAATGCAACACTGCGCTCTCCATCTTATCAAAAGAAACGGAGGCTGCGCCGGCCCGCGCTGTGATTACTATATTTAAACCACTATTAAATATATCCTCATGTAATCGGTAGCTTTCCTTTACGAGCCGTTTCACGCGGTGTCTCACCACGCTGTTTCCTACTTTCTTGCTGACAGAAATCCCGAGGTAGTTTACATCCTGATGATTTTCCGATACAAACATAACCAGATACTTATTGGCGCGGGAAACGCCGGTTTTGTAAACTTCCTGGAACTGACGGTTTTTCCTTAAGCTCTCCGTGAACTTCATCCGTTTTCTCCATAGAAAAATAGGCCACAAAACTGCGGCCTATGCGGATAATCTCTTTCTTCCTTTTGCTCTTCTTGCTGCCAGCACTTTTCTTCCGCCGGCGCTGCTCATTCTCGCTCTGAAGCCATGCACTTTGGAGCGCTGTCTCTTCTTCGGCTGAAATGTCATCTTCATAAAACTGCACCTCCCTTTCCAACCTCAATCTATCATCAAGGCAAAATCTACAGCAGCACGAAGTGGGCTGCTGCGCGAAATAATAACATATATCGGAAAATATCGCTATCATTATATAAGGAAAGAAAATAGAAGTCAAGCAAATCCGGTCAATTTTCAAAAATATAATTTCCCTGAAAATAAGGCAAAAAAATCGTTATTTTCCACAATACAAGATATAGTTTTTCTTTTTCCAGTTTAAATACAAGATATAGATCGTCAACATCTGTGGATTTTGCAATCCACATTATCCAGATTAACATAACTTTATCCACAAATTGTGGAAAACTTGTGGATAAAACTCTTTTTATTCCACAAATGCCAATTTGAACGCCTTTAAAATCAATGTGAATATGTGAATTCACATTATCCACAGCTTCCCCACAACAATCCACCGGATCCGCTTTTTCCATTTGCCTGTCCACATAAATTGTGGACAACTTTTCCACAGGAATTTGCATTTGCCATTTTCAATCAATTCGTTTATTATAGAATAGATTAAATCTCTTTTATGGATTGTGGATAAGAGGAGGCTTTTCTATGCATTTTATTGGGGAAAACTGGGATATGATCAAGCATACCATTCACAAAGAATATGATCTTACCAATATTTCTTATACAACCTGGATTGAACCCCTGCAGTTTTCGGATGTCAGAAACGACACCGTCTATATCCAGATTCCTGCGGGACAGGCCCACGCCCTTAACTACATATCCAACAAATACGGCAGTTACTTCAAAGTTACCATTTCCGAAATGATGGAGCACGACTACGAGGTTTCCTTCATCCTGGAAAAGGAAAAGAACCGGGATTTAGAAGCCGATTTCAAGTCCCCTTCCAGCAACACCGGAAATGTGAACTACGAACAGGCAAACTTAAATCCCAAATATAAATTTGACACCTTCGTGGTGGGCAACAACAACAAGTTCGCCCATTCCGCCTGCCTTGCTGTGGCCGAATCCCCGGGCAACGCCTACAACCCCCTTTTTATTTACGGCGGACCCGGACTGGGCAAAACCCACCTGATGCACTCCATCGGCCATTTCATCCTGGAACAGAACCCGGAAATGAAGGTGCTTTATGTCACTTCCGAATCCTTTACCAACGAAGTGATCGAATCCATCCGTAGCGGTAATGCCACCGCCATGACCAAGCTGCGGGAGAAGTACCGGACCGTGGACGTCCTTATGATCGACGACATCCAGTTTATTATAGGAAAGGAAAGTACCCAGGAAGAATTTTTCCATACTTTCAACGTACTTCATTCCGCCGGAAAACAGATCGTCATTTCTTCGGATAAACCGCCGAAAGAAATGGAAACGCTGGAAGAGCGCTTCCGTTCCCGTTTCGACTGGGGCCTGATCGCGGATATCCAGCCCCCGGATTATGAAACCAGGATGGCCATTCTGAAAAAGAACGCCGAAAATTTCAACCGTAAAATCGACGACGAAATCTTCCAGTATATCGCCACCAACATTAAATCCAATATCCGGGAGCTGGAGGGGGCCTTTAACCGGATTATTGCCAAGTCCAAAATAGAAAACCAGTCCGAAATTACCCTGGACCTGGCGGAAGATGCCTTAAAGGACATTATCAATCCCGATAAACCAAAGGAAATCACCCCTTCCCTGATTATAGAAGTGGTGGCGGAACAGTTCGGCGTTTCCCCGGAAGACATTACTTCCAAAAAAAGGAACTCCGAATTTGTCCAGCCCAGGCAGGTCGTCATGTACCTTTGCCGCAAGCTCACCGATACTTCTTACGTCAATATCGGGAAGCTGCTCGGCAAAAAAGACCACACTACAATTATCCACGGTGTGAATAAAATTGAGGATGAACTGGAATCCAACCAGGAGCTGGCCTATAAGGTAGAGACCATCAAAAAGAAAATATGTGTATAACTTCAAAACTGTTCTCAGGTTATGCGGGAGTTTTTCACAGGCTTTCCATTCCCATTTTCCCTGATAAATAGTATAATGGAGAGGGTTATCCACATATCAACACCCACTACGACGAACGACTACGGATTTAAATATTTATATCCATCCCGCGCGCAGAGCGCGCCCACTGCCGCCCGGACGGGCCGCAAGGGCCCTGTGGATGTGGATAAGTGATCAAAACGTTTTTTGCATACAAGAAGGGAGTTTACTATCCATGAAAATGATCTGTTCCAAACCGGATCTTTTAAACGGCCTCCAGGTCGTTTCCAAAGCAGTTCCCAGCAAAACCACCATGACCATTCTGGAATGTATCCTGGTGGACTGTACGGGAGATTCCATCAAGCTGACCGCCAATGATATGGAGCTGGGAATCGAAACGATCATCAGCGGCGATATCCTGGAGGAAGGCATCATTGCCCTTGACGCCAAAATCTTTTTGGAAATCGTCAAAAAACTGCCGGATAACGACATTACCATCGTTACGGACTCCAATTACAGAACCACGATTACTTGTGAAAAGGCAAAATTCGATATTGTAGGCAAACCCGGGGACGATTTTTCCGCCCTTCCCCAGATTGAGCGCAGCGAAAATGTCATCGTTTCCCAGTTTACCCTGAAAGAAGTGATCCGCCAGACCATTTTTTCCATTGCGGACAATGAAAACAACCGACTGATGACCGGCGAACTGTTTGAAATCAACGGGGACGAACTGAAAGTGGTTTCCCTGGACGGCCACAGGATTTCCATCCGCAAGATCCTGTTAAAAAATTCCTATGATTCCAGGAAAGCGGTCATCCCGGGAAAAACCCTCAACGAAATCAGCAAGATTCTTTCCGGCGGGACCGAAGACGACGTGGCCATTTATTTCACAGACAAGCACGTTGTATTTGAATTTGACAGCACTACGGTAGTTTCCAGGCTGATTGAAGGGGAATATTTCCACATTGACCAGATGCTGTCCAACGACTATGAGACACGGGTGGTCATCAACAAAAAGGAGTTTTTAAGCTGTATCGACAGGGCGACACTGCTCGTGCGCGAAGGGGACAAAAAGCCCATTATCATCAATATTACGGATGATTCCATGGAATTAAAGATCAATTCTTCCCTGGGCAGCATGAATGAGCAGATTGATATTGAGAAAAAGGGCCGGGATATTATGATCGGGTTCAATCCCAGGTTCCTGATCGACGCCCTCCGGGTGATTGACGACGAACAGATTACCGTTTATCTGGTCAATCCCAAAGCGCCCTGCTTTATCCGCAATGAAGAAAACAGTTATATTTACCTGATTCTCCCGGTGAATTTCACCGCAGTGAATTAAAAGCGGCTGTCAGAAAGGAACATTACATGCAGACTTATCGGATTCGGGATGAATTTATCAAACTGGGCCAGGCGCTGAAAGCGTCCGGCCTTGCAGAGTCGGGCGTAGACGCAAAATACGCCGTACAGGACGGCCTGGTAAAGGTCAACGGCATTGTGGAAACGCAGCGCGGCAAGAAACTGGTGGCCGGCGATGTGGTGGAGTACGACGGCCAGACCCTGAAAATTGAATCGGGTGAATTATGATCATCAAATCGCTGGAACTTTCCGGTTTCCGGAATTATGATTTTCTGAATCTGGAGTTTGACAGGGGGACGAATATCCTCTACGGGGACAATGCCCAGGGAAAGACCAATATTCTGGAAGCCATTTATCTTTGCGCCACTACAAAGTCCCATAAGGGGAGCAAGGATAAGGATATTGTCAAATTCGACGCCCAGGAGGCCCATATCCGTTCCTATCTGGAAAAGGACGGGATTGAACGGCGCATCGACATGCATCTTCGGAAAAACAAGTCCAAGGGGATCGCCGTGGACCAGGTGAGGCTGAAAAAGGCGGCGGAACTTCTGGGGCTGATGAACGTCGTGTTTTTTTCCCCGGAGGATCTTTCCATCATCAAAAACGGGCCCGGGGAACGGCGCCATTTTGTGGACATGGAACTGTGTCAGCTGGATTCTTTTTATCTTTATAATCTGAACCACTATAACAAAATTGTAAATCAGCGCAACAGGCTGTTAAAAGATCTCTTTCTCAATCCATCTTTAAGGGAAACTCTGAATATATGGGACATGCAGCTTGCTTCTTTCGGCAGCAAGGTGATCGAACGGCGCGCTGCCTTTGTCCGGCAGCTCAACGAAATCATTACGCAGATCCATTTTAAGCTGTCCGGGGGAAAAGAAGAGCTGCGCATTGTCTATGAGCCGGATGTGACAGAGGAAAACTTTGAAGAAGAACTGAAAAAAAATCAGGAACGGGATATCCGGATGAAGATAACGGGAACCGGCCCCCACCGGGATGATTTTTCCTTTCTGGCAGGGGACGTGGATATCCGGAAATTCGGTTCCCAGGGACAGCAGCGGACGGCCGCCCTGTCTCTTAAACTTTCCGAGATTGAACTGGTAAAACGGATGACAAAGGATACGCCGATCCTTCTTTTGGACGACGTATTGTCGGAGCTGGACAGCAGCCGGCAGAATTATCTGTTAAACAGCATCGGGGAGATTCAGACCATTATCACCTGTACGGGACTGGATGAATTTGTCCGCAACAGGTTTGAAATCAACCGGGTATTTCAGGTAGTAAATGGGACGGTTAGTGCCGGCCGGAACGGAGGAACAGTATGAGCGTAGAATACGGAGCAGATCAGATTCAGATTCTGGAAGGGCTGGAGGCGGTCCGCAAGCGGCCGGGCATGTATATCGGATCCACTTCTTCCAGGGGTCTGCACCATCTGGTATATGAGATTGTTGACAATTCGGTGGACGAAGCCCTGGCGGGATTCTGCGATTCCATTATCGTGACCATCAATCCGGACAATTCCGTTACCGTCATTGATAACGGACGGGGCATTCCTGTGGGAATCAACCATAAAGCCGGGATTCCGGCTGTGGAAGTGGTCTTTACCATCCTGCACGCAGGCGGCAAATTCGGCGGCGGGGGATATAAGGTATCCGGCGGTTTGCACGGCGTGGGCGCTTCCGTGGTCAACGCCCTTTCCGACTGGCTGGAAGTGGAGATCTGCCAGGACGGGAAGATTTATCAGCAGCGTTATGAAAGGGGACATGTGTGCTACCCCTTAAAGGAGGCCGGCGTCTGCGATCCCGGAAAGACCGGCACAAAAGTGACCTTCAAGCCCGACAAAACCATCTTTACGGAAACCACGGTCTATGATTTCGACGTATTAAAGACCAGGCTGCGGGAAATGGCTTTTTTGACCAAGGGATTAAAAATTACCCTCCGGGACGAACGGGAGGAAGAGCCCAGGGAAAAGATCTTCCACTACGAGGGAGGTATCCGGGAATTTGTGACCTATTTAAATTCCAGCAAAGTCCCCCTGTACGATAAGGTCATGTACTTTGAAGGGACCAAAAACGGGGTTTACGTGGAAGTGGCCCTGCAGCACAATGATTCTTACAACGAGAGCGTTTTTTCTTTCGTGAACAATATCAATACGCCGGAGGGCGGCACCCATCTGGTAGGGTTCCGCAATGCCCTGACCAAGACGTTCAACGACTATGCCAGAAGCAACAAGCTGATCAAGGACAATGAAAACAACCTGTCCGGGGACGATATCCGGGAAGGCCTGACCGCCATCATCAGCGTCAAGATCGAGGATCCCCAGTTTGAAGGACAGACCAAACAAAAGCTGGGCAATTCCGAGGCAAGGGGCGCTGTGGACAGCGTGGTGAGCGAACAGCTGACTTATTTTCTGGAGCAAAATCCCGCCATCGCAAAGACCATCCTGGAAAAATCCATCCTGGCCCAGAGGGCCCGGGAAGCGGCCAGAAAGGCTAGGGAACTGACCCGCAGGAAGACCGCCCTGGAAGGTTCTTCCCTGCCCGGCAAGCTGGCGGACTGTTCGGACAAGGATCCCAAAAACTGTGAAATCTACATCGTGGAGGGGGACTCCGCAGGCGGCTCCGCCAAAAAGGCCAGAAGCCGTGCCACCCAGGCCATCCTGCCCCTGCGCGGCAAGATTCTGAACGTGGAAAAGGCCCGGCTGGACAAGATTTTTTCCAACGCGGAGATCAAGGCCATGATTACGGCTTTCGGTACGGGAATCCACGAAGATTTCGATATTACGAAACTAAGGTATCATAAGATCGTTATTATGACGGATGCGGACGTGGACGGCGCCCATATCGCCACCCTGATGCTGACCTTTATCTACCGGTTCATGCCGGAACTGATCAAGCAGGGATATGTATATCTGGCAAAGCCCCCCCTTTACAAGCTTGAGAAGAACAAGAAGGTGTGGTATGCCTACAGCGACGAGGAGCTGGATGCCATCCTCCAGGAAGTGGGGCGGGATCAGAACAACAAGATCCAGCGTTACAAAGGACTGGGCGAGATGGATGCGGAGCAGCTCTGGGAGACGACCATGGATCCGGAACACAGGATCCTGCTTAAGGTATGCATGGATGAGGAAACGGAGTCCGAGGTGGATCTGACGTTTACTACCCTGATGGGGGACCAGGTGGAACCCAGAAGGAAGTTCATCGAAGAAAACGCGAAGTTCGTAAATAACCTGGATATTTAAAGATGCGCCTTGTGCGCAGATGGGAGCCATAGATGGAAGAAAATATTTTTGACAGAATAGAAGAAGTCGATCTGAAAAAGAAGATGGAGACTTCCTATATCGATTATGCCATGAGCGTGATTGCCTCCAGGGCCCTGCCGGACGTAAGGGACGGCTTAAAGCCCGTGCAAAGGCGCGTGCTTTATTCCATGATCGAGCTGAATAACGGGCCGGATAAGCCGCATCGAAAATGCGCCCGTATCGTGGGCGATACGATGGGTAAATATCATCCTCACGGAGACAGTTCCATTTACGGCGCCCTGGTGAATATGGCACAGGAATGGAATACCCGTTATCCGCTGGTGGACGGCCACGGAAACTTCGGTTCCGAAGACGGGGACGGCCCGGCGGCCATGCGTTATACGGAAGCCCGCCTCTCCAAAATTTCCATGGAGATGCTGGCGGATATCAATAAAAATACGGTGGACTTCGAGCCAAACTTCGATGAAACGGAAAAAGAACCGGTTGTCCTGCCCGCCCGCTATCCCAACCTGCTGGTCAACGGTACTTCGGGCATTGCCGTAGGAATGGCCACCAACATCCCGCCCCACAACCTGCGGGAAGTGGTGGATGCTGTGGTAAAGATCGTAGATAACCGGATTCTGGAAGATCGGGATACCGATATCGAAGAAGTGATGCAGATCGTCAAGGCGCCGGATTTTCCCACCGGCGGCGTGATCCTGGGAACCAGGGGGGCGGAGGAAGCATACCGCACGGGCCGGGGAAAGATCCGGGTCCGCGCTGTGACCAATATTGAAACCCTGCCAAACGGCAAGTCCCAGATTGTGGTAACGGAACTTCCTTACATGGTCAACAAGGCAAAGCTGATTGAAAAGATTGCCGACCTGCACAAGGAAAAAAGAATCGACGGGATTACGGACCTTAGGGACGAATCCAACCGGGAAGGAACCCGGGTGGTCATTGAGCTTCGCAGGGACGCCAATGCCAACGTGATTTTGAACCAGCTTTACAAACATACCCAGATGCAGGATACTTTCGGCGTCATCATGCTGGCTTTGGTCAACAATGAGCCGAAAGTCTTAAACCTTCTGCAGATGCTGCAGTATTATATCCGCCACCAGGAAGATGTGGTCACCCGGCGGACGAAGTATGATCTGAACAAGGCGGAAGAGAGGGACCATATCCTGCAGGGCCTGCTCATTGCCCAGGACAATATCGACGAAGTGATCCATATTATCCGTTCCAGCCAGACGCCCCAGATTTCCAAGGAAAGGCTGATTGAGCGGTTCGGGCTGACCGATATGCAGGCACAGGCCATCATTGACATGCGTCTGCGCGCCCTTACCGGTCTGGAGCGGGAAAAGCTGGAAGCGGAGCATAAAGAACTGCTGATTAAGATTGCGGATCTGAAAGCCATTCTTGCGGATGAAAAGAGACTGCTGGGCGTGATCCGGGAAGAGATCCTGATCGTAAAAGAAAAATACGGGGACGACCGCAGAAGCAAGATCGGCTACGACGAGTACGATATTTCCATGGAGGATATGATCCCCAGGGACAATACCGTCATCGCCATGACCAATCTGGGCTATATCAAGCGGATGACCGTGGACAATTTCAAGGCCCAGAACCGGGGAGGCAAGGGAATCAAGGGGATGCAGACCATTGAGGATGATTTCATCGCGGACCTTCTGATGACTTCGACGCACCACTATGTGATGTTCTTTACCAATTTCGGACGGGTTTACCGGCTGAAAGCCTATGAGATTCCGGAGGCCGGCAGGACGGCCAGGGGAACGGCCATTATCAACCTGCTGCAGCTGAATCCGGAGGAAAAGATTTCCGCCATCATTCCGGTGAAGGACTATGAGGAAAGTAAAAATATGTTCATGGTGACCCGGAAGGGGATCGTGAAAAAGACCTCTATCCTGGAATACAGCAATGTGCGCAAAAACGGCCTGACCGCCATCAACCTGCGCGAGGACGATGAACTGATCGAAGTAAAGATAACGGATGAAAATTCGGAGATCTTTTTGGTAACAAAGTTCGGTATGTGTATCCGCTTCAGGGAAACCGACGTAAGGGCGACGGGACGCGCTTCCATGGGCGTGATCGGAATGACCCTTACCGACGGGGACGAAGTGGTCGGCATGCAGCTGGATCATCAGGGAAAGAGCCTGCTGATCGTGTCCGAACAGGGTATGGGCAAACGGACTTCCCTGGAGGAATTTACCCTCCAGCACCGCGGCGGCAAGGGTGTGAAGTGCTATAAGATTACGGAAAAGACAGGAGATGTGGTAGGCGTTAAGGCAGTAAACGACGACCACGAAATTATGATGATTACCACGGAAGGCATTATCATCCAGATCAGGATGGAGGATGTTTCCATCCTGGGAAGGATCACTTCCGGCGTGAAGCTGATCAATCTGGATCCCGGCGTGAAGGTAGCCCAGATCGCAAAGGTGAGGGAAAAAGTTTCCGACGGCAATCAGGAATTTGACGACATGGAAGATGCCATGGAGAAAATTGAAGAGTAACCGATCGTTCAATGGGGCGCCGCTTAATCATCCATAACGGGTG
>CALWGP010000021.1 GCA_944380095.1 uncultured Lachnospiraceae bacterium
AAAGTCATTCAGGCAGGAAGGCAACAAAACAGGCGCGGTGTGCGCATGAACATTTCTTGCGACGGTTTATTCCTTCTTTTTCAAAATTCTGAATGCCCATTTTTCCGTCTGGTATTATGATGGGAAAGAACCGGGCCTGCGGGCCCTGAAAGGAAGGAACGAAAGAGATGGACAACATTACCAGGAGAGATCGGGAGATGGCGTATATTTCGGACGCATCGATTATGGAGCAGCAAAAGGAGAGCAGGAAGATCCTGCAGAGGCTCAACTTTGCGGACCGTTCGGATTTCGAAGAGATTGCAAAGATCGTAAAAGAGCTTCTGGGAAAATCGGACGGGGCGTTTATCAACCCTCCGTTTTACTGCGACTACGGTTTCAACATTGAAGTTGGGAAAAACTTTTTTGCCAACTATAACTGCACCATCATCGACGTGGCGAAGGTAAAGATCGGGGACAACTGCCAAATGGCTCCCAACGTGGCGATTTATACGGCCGGACATCCGGTGCACCCGGATTCCAGAAACAGCGCCTATGAGTACGGGATCAGCGTGACCATCGGGGATAACGTCTGGATCGGAGGCAACACGGTGATCGTGCCGGGCGTCCATATCGGAAGCAATACGGTGATCGGCGCGGGCAGCGTGGTCACCAAAGATATTCCGGACTGGGTGATCGCCGCAGGCAATCCCTGCCGGGTTATCCGCAAAATTACGGAGGAGGACAGGGAGTATTACTTCAAGGACAGAAAGTTTGACGAAGAAGCCTGGAATGCCATCCGTCCCGACCGATAAAAGCGGGCCGGCCAAAAGCATCCCGGCATCCGCCCTATGAACAGGAACGGCGGTTGGAAATTTCAGAAAACGGGAAAAAGAAGAACCCATAGCGCGGGGCGCGGAAAGCCGTAAAGCTGACCGCGCCCCGTGTCTGCATAAATTAGCCGATTTTTGTTACCGTGATACCGGTCTGGGAATAGAGCAGGTTCCCGCCGGAACCGACTACATTCAGCGTCACGGGCGCCGTACTCACAGGTACAATCTGTGAGAAGGAAAGGGATGCAGTCTGGGAAGCGCTTTGGAACGTCTGCTGTGCTGCCGCACCCGGGACTTCCGTTCCCTGCTGGGTCAGATAAACGAGGAGGGACACGGGGAAAGTATCCGTGGAAGCAGGGGCCAGGATGCCGTGGAAGGAAACCTGGTAAACGCCTGTGTCCTGAAGAATGATGTCGGGAGAGTTTGGCGCGTGGGATACCGCATTGCCGGAGGCCGTTGCGTTCCGGTCAAAAATCAGCGAAGAACCGCTGGCTGCGGACTGGGCCGGTGTGGAGTAGGCGCTCAGATATTCCGCAGGAACTGCGCTGCCGGTCGCTCCGGTCGGTCCGGTTGCGCCAGTGGGCCCGGTTGCTCCGGTCGCCCCTGTGGGCCCAGTCGCGCCTGTTGGTCCGGTCGCGCCGGTCGCGCCTGCGGCCCCGTCAGCTCCAGCCGGACCCGTTGCGCCGGTTGCTCCAGCCGGACCGGTCGGACCCGTGGCACCGGTAATACCCTGCGGACCAGAGGGCCCAGCGGAACCAGTCGGGCCAGCAGGCCCGGTCGCACCCGTTACGCCGGTCGGGCCGGTGATCCCCGTCGGTCCGGGGACACCGGGCATTCCCGGAGGGCCCATTGGTCCCGTGGGTCCGGTCGGGCCAGCCGGACCGGGAGGCCCCGGCGGGCAGGGAGGGGGGCACGGAGGGTCAGGCGGGCAGGGGGGCGGACATCCCGGAGTGCAGGGACAGTTTTCATCCGGGCATCCGCAGTTTTTGTCTCTGCAATTGTTATTCCAGAATCCAAACATACAGAAATTCACTCCTGTTAAAAAAACGGGGACAGCAAACAGGTCCCTCTGTTTTACTGTATGCCGGACTTTTGGGGGCGTGCAAAAGCGGGAAAATCCTGTTGTGGCGGGAAAGAAAAAAAGATATAATGAAACCATCGGGGAAGGAGGGAATACATATTTATGAGCCGATTGAAAATTGACACACCCAACCGGGCGCAGCTGACGGTCGAGCGCCTGTACAAAGATCTGGAGCGTCATATCGTAGCCAGCCCGCCGGGGCTGTGCCCGGTGGATCTGCAGCTTTCCTTTTTGAAGCTCTGCCACGCGCAGACCTGCGGAAAGTGCGTGCCCTGCAGGATCGGGCTGGGACAGCTGCAGAACCTGCTGGAGGACGTTCTGGACGGGCGGGCCGATTTGAAGACGCTGGATCTGATTGAGGAGACTGCCAACCATATTACGGATTCGGCGGACTGCGCCATCGGATACGAGGCGGCCCATATGGTTCTGGCAGGATTGAGGGGATTTAAGGAAGACTATTTGCATCATATTGAACACGGGAAATGTTCCTATCACATTACGCAGCCTGTGCCCTGCGTGGCGCTCTGTCCGGCCGGAGTGGATATTCCCGGCTATATCGCGCTGGTAGGGGAAGAACGGTATGCGGACGCGGTGAAGCTGATCCGCAAGGACAATCCGTTCCCGACGGCCTGCGCCCTGATCTGCGAGCATCCCTGCGAGGCAAGATGCCGCAGAAACATGATCGACAGCTCTGTCAACATCCGGGGATTAAAGAGGATGGCGGTGGACAATGCGCGGGCCAACCAGGTCCCGGTTCCGGAAAAAGCCCCTTCCACCGGCAAGCGTGTGGCCATTATCGGGGGAGGGCCGGGCGGCCTTTCCGCTGCCTACTATCTGGAGCTGATGGGGCATCATGCTGTGGTTTTCGAGGCCCATAAAAGACTGGGCGGCATGCTGCGTTACGGGATTCCCAGCTACCGCTTCCCCAGGGAGCGTCTGCAGGAGGACATCGACGCCATTTTGTCCACCGGGGTGGAAGTCCACCGCAATACCAGGATCGGAAACGGGGAAGGAGAGATTCCCTTTGAACAGCTGCGGAAAGAATTTGACGCGGTGTATATCGCCATCGGCGCCCACACCGATAAAAAAATCGGCATAGAAGGGGAGGATTCCAAAGGCGTGATTTCCGCGGTGGAAATGCTGCGCAGCATCGGCGAAGAAAATATGCCTGATTTTAAGGGGAAAACGGTAATTGTGATCGGCGGCGGCAACGTGGCCATGGACTGCACCCGGTCCGCCATCCGCCTGGGGGCAAAGAAGGTGGGGATCGCGTACCGCCGCCGCCAGGATGATATGACGGCCCTGCCGGAAGAGGTGGAAGGAGCCGTTGCGGAAGGCGCGGAGCTTTATACCTTAAAAGCGCCGGAGCGGATTGAAGCGGATGAAAACGGGAATGTGACGGCCCTGTGGGTACAGCCCCAGATCATCGGCCCCATCGACGCATGGGGAAGGGCCCGCCCGGTACAGGCAGACCTGCCGCTGCAGCGGATTCCCTGCGATGTGGTTGTGGTGGCCATCGGCCAGGGCATTGCCACCCGGCATTTCGAGGAGTCGGGGCTTGCGGTGAAAAAGGGCACCATTGAAGCCATGAGCGACAGCGAGGTAAAAGAGATTCCCGGCGTTTATGCGGGCGGGGACTGTGTGACGGGTCCGGCCACCGTGATCCGCGCCATTGCGGCGGGGAAGGTGGCGGCGGCCAATATCGACGAATATCTGGGGTATCATCATGTGATTTCCTGCGACGTGGAAATCCCCCAGGTGCGCTATGACGATAAGCATCCCTGCGGACGGGTGCAGCTGTCCGAGGAAGAAGCGGGCGTAAGGAAGAAAAACTTTGACGCCTTTGAATGCGGCATGACGAAGGAAGAAGCCTGTCAGGAAGCGGCCAGATGCCTAAGATGCGATCATTACGGTTACGGGATCCTGAAAGGAGGGAGGGCAGCGATATGGTAAATCTGACGATAGACGGCTTTGCCTGCAGCGTGCCGGAAGGTACGACCATTATGAAGGCGGCGGCAGGGCTTGGAATCGATATCCCCCACCTGTGCTACCTGGAGGGAATCAACGAGATCAGCGCCTGTAAGGTATGCGTGGTGGAGCTGAAAGGAAAGGTCAAACTGATCACCGCCTGCAACAATAAGGTGGAAGAAGGAATGGTGATTTTCACCAATTCCCCGAAGGTCAGGGCGGTGCGCCGCACCAATGTGGAACTGATCCTGTCCCAGCATGACTGTCACTGCGCCACCTGCGTGCGCAGCCAAAACTGCAGCCTCCAGAAGCTTTCCAACGATCTGGGCATTGTGGAAGTCCCCTTTAAAAAAGAAGTGATGGACCTGCCCTGGAACCAGGATTTCCCCCTGATCCGGGATTTCGCAAAGTGCATCAAATGTATGCGCTGCGTCCAGGTCTGCGAAAATATCCAGCAGATGAAGGTCTGGGACGTACAGAACACGGGCTCCAGGACCACGGTGGACGTTTCTTTAAACCGCACCATTGAGGAATCGGGCTGTACCCTGTGCGGCCAGTGCATTACGCACTGCCCTACCGGGGCCCTGCGGGAGAGGAACGATACCCCGAAGGTCTTCGATGTCCTGGCGGATCCGGAAAAAATCACGGTGGTCCAGGTGGCGCCTGCGGTGCGCACGGCCTGGGGGGAGGAGATGGGCCTTTCGAAGGAAGAAGCCACGGAGGGCCGGATGGCTGCGGCCTTAAAGCGGATTGGCTTTGACTATGTGTTCGATACCAATTTTGCGGCCGACCTGACCATTATGGAAGAGGGCAGCGAGCTGCTCAAACGGCTTTCGGAACCGGAAAAATACCGGTGGCCCATGTTTACTTCCTGCTGTCCCGCCTGGGTGACCTTTATCCGGGAGAACTGGCCCGAGTACCGGGCGAACCTGTCCACGGCCAAGTCGCCCCAGCAGATGTTCGGCGCTGCGGTAAAGAGTTATTTCGCAAAGAAAAAAGGCATTCCGGCGGAAAATATCTGCTGTATTTCCGTCATGCCCTGCGTGGCAAAGAAGGGGGAGGCGGCCCTGCCTTCCATGAAAAACAAAGACGGCCTGCCGGATGTGGATATTGTGCTGACCACCAGGGAGCTGGTGCGGATGATCAAGGCGGAGCATATCAATCCGAGGGTACTCAAAGAAGTGCCTTTTGACGATCTGATGGGCGAGAGCACCGGCGCCGGGGTGATTTTCGGCGTTACCGGCGGCGTAATGGAGGCGGCCCTGCGGACAGCCTGGGCCGTGGTGGAAGGAAAGAACCCGGACGCCGACGCCTTCCGTCCTGTGCGGGGAAGCGACGGACGCCGGGAAGCGGATTTTGTCCTGGGAGGAAAGACGCTCAAAACCTGTACGGTGAGCGGACTTGGCAACGCCAGAAAGCTCATGGAGGATCTTCGGGACGGCAATGTGTCCTATGACTTTGTGGAAGTGATGTCCTGCCCCGGCGGCTGCGTGGGCGGAGGAGGACAGCCCATTCACGACGGAATGGAGCTGGCCGGGACAAGGGGCGATACGCTGTATGAACTGGACCGGGAGCGCCCGCTGCGCTTTTCCCATGAGAACAGGGAAGTACAGGCGATGTACCGGGAGTATTTCGGCAGCCCGTTAAGCCACACGTCTCACGAACTTCTGCATGTGGAGCAGTAAAATCGAACAAAAAAAAGAAACGCATTCAAAAGGGAAGGGTCTCAAAACCGGGATCCTTCCCTTTTTGGATGCGTCTGTCTGCGTCCTTTTACCGGAGCTTTGTCCCGCATTGGGAGCAGAATTTAGCCTGGGCCGGGATTTTGGCCCCGCAGCTGGTGCAGAATTCAAAATCCTGCATGGGACCGGAACCGGCCGGGGAATTGGTTCCTTCAAAATAAGCCTGCTGTTCCAGCGCACGGACCTGTGATTCGATCAGGGACAGGACCTGGTCGTCCAGTTTTGCCTGCTGCACCAGGCCGGTGATCTGGGTCAGCAGCACGGGCCATGCCACAAACAGGCTGATGAGGGTGGGGATGATCTGCTGTCCGAAAATTCCTACCTTTGCTTCGGCGTTTATGCCGCCCGACACCGGGGTCAGGGAAACGTTCAGGGCGGTTTTCATTCCCAGGACGGATTTGAAAATCCCGCCTTTGGTAATACTGAAATGGGTCCCGCTGGCGGATTCATTGCGGGTGAAACTGTATCCTTCCCGCGTCATTTCTTTCTCCACTTCATCCAGGACAGGGGAAAGGTCCTTTATACGTGTCGGGATAAATCTGGTTGCGGAAAAAGCGCTCATTTCATTTTCCTCCTTCCTGCATGTCCCACTGGGCATTCATTTCGTAAAGAACGGCCAGCTCGCAGATGGCGTTGACTACCATTTCTTCGTCGTCGTCGCTGAGCTTTTCATCCAGCTTTCGCAGCAGGTCCCGGACAGTTTCCGCCTGGGCTTTGAGTTCATCGTCCGTAATGTAGTGATCGGCCATACATTTCAGAAAACTGGGCCGCTGGGCCACGATCTCATCCAGCCGCAGGAATCCGTTTTCATCAAATAGTTGCATTTTTTCTTCCTCCTTTCATGGCAACCGGCTTTTCTATAGCTTTTTCCCGCACTTTTTGCAGAAAGCCCAGCCTTCTTCCACAGGACTGCCGCAGTTGGGACAGAGGCCTTTTTGGGGGATGCGGGAAATATCCCTTTCGTATTTATAATTCATAATCCGTGTGAACTCTTCGGTCTTACACCATTCCTGGACCTGGAGGGCCCTGACGGATAAAAAGGGATGCGTCTGGTTCATCAGGGCGAGGTACTGGAGCATTTTGTTGAAGTTGGAATCGTCCATAAAATCCCGGTAAGCTTCCGCCTGGCGCATATAGAGGTCCATATTGATCCGGTCCGCAAGCAGGCGGCTTCCGGACGCCAGCAGGGCCATGGTTTTGGCTACCGTTTCAGAACCGTCCATGCAGACGGCGGCGGCCCGGTCGCAGCTTAATTCACTGCAGCGCTGCCAGTGAAAGAAGGCCAGTTCCAGGCCGGAAGTAAGAAGGGACCCTAAAAAATCGGAACCAAAAGCGATGACCATATTGGCCATGGTATGATAGAGTACGTGCTGGCAGGCAATATGGCCGCATTCGTGGGCAAGGATACATTTGAGCTGTTCTTCGTCCATCAGCTCCACCAGGCCGGAAGTGAGGGTAATGGAAATGACGGTATCCCCGAAGGTATAGGCATTGGCTACGGGGTTGAGCTCCAAGTACAGTTCCGGCTCCCGGATTCCCAGGGTTTCGCAGATGGGAGGCAGGAGACGGTAGATTTCCGGCAGCTGTCCGGGTCCCAAACGGACTTTCCCGGACATGTTCAGCCCCTGGATCAGATTTTCCTGAAACAGTTTCATAAAAGCTTTCATGGCGGCGGAAAATCCGGGAATCTGCTGCAGCTGCCGTAAGGCTTCCCGATCTTTTGGGTGATAGTAGTCGATGGGATTGATTGCTCTCATTGCTCCTCTTTTCTCCTTTCCAGATGATAGCCTGCAAAATGCAGGATGTTTTCCAGGGACCGGATCAGATGGAAGTCCAGCTCCTGAAAATTTGTGCCGCAGTATGCGTCAACTTCGGGCAGCTTTTCCCAGTCTACCAGGCAGGCATGACGCTTTCGGGACGAATCTTTGCTTTGCCCGGAAGGAAGTTCTTCCGGGGAGATTTGCTGCCATCCCCTGGAGAACAGGTACGCGCACCAGCGTCTATGTTCTCCCACAGCCAGATTGTGAAGCAGGGCGGGGTTTCCTTCCAGCTCTTTTTCAAAGACGCTGCCGGAGGGCGTTTTGGGATCGTTGTTTTGTAAGGGGACAATCTCGAATCCCGCACAGCGGGACTTCCAGGGAAAATGCAGGGCCAGCGCCCGGCTGGACATCTTTTCATAAAGGCTGGCTTTTTTCCAGAGGGTGTCAGGATCGCCGGAACTTTGACGAAAATCGCTGTAATACAGATGAACCGCTTTTGCCATGGCGTCCAGCTTTTCCTCAATAAAGATGTCATAACTGTAAATCTGTTCCGTAAGGCCGAAGCAGGAAACCCGGCAGGCGTCCAGCACAAGACGGTCGCCCCAGATATTTTGTCCCAGCAAAAAGAAGGGAACCGGGCGGCCCTGTTTTTCCAGCCATTCCCGGAGCCGCAAGGCCAGCCGGACGTTTTGGGAGGAATCTTCCCCCAGGAAAAACAGACCGTCCAGCTTTGTAGATGAGTCGGAAAAAAAGTCGTAAAATTCCGGCGTTTCCGGCTCCGGGTCCAGGGGGACAAAGGAAATAAGGGAGGCAAGTCCGGGATTGCTTTTTAAAAACCAGGCGGAATTTTTTGACGTATTTTCGTCGAGCAGATAAAAAGTGACGGACAGGCCGGCGGTCTGTACGCAGGAGGACAGGTATTCATACAGGAACTCTGCGGTTTTGGAAAACCCAAGCAGGGCCAGGGACAGCTTTTCATGGGCTGCCCCGTCCTGCAGCCGGTCCAAGGGAAGGATGTCGGGAAACCCGGGGAGAAGCAGCAGCTGTCTGGCGGCCAGTTCCGCAGGATCGACCCAGTGGATATCCCAGCCGGAAAAAGGGGGAGTATCCGCCATAAACCGGCTTTTTTCCCGCTCGTAAACAAGATAGGGACGAAGTCTGGAAACATCTTCCTGTTCCAGCAGTTTCAGTGACTTTTCCAGAAAGAAAATATTTTTTTCGGAAGCGGGATTCATGCAGATCAGATACAGTTCTTTCCGGCATTTTTTCAGGACGCGCGGCAGAAAAGAAGGTTCATGGTCCGGCGAGAAGGCGATTTTAAAGGCGCCGCGCCGGAATGCTTCGTTTTCCAGCCGTCTGGCAAAACTGTCAGGGTCTGCAGTATCTTCCCGGGTCTCCAGGAGCAGGACGGTGGATCCGGGGTCTTTTCTGCGGATATCGTTGGTCAGGCAAACGGATTCTTTGGAAATTCCATAAATAAAGTAGACGTTTTGACGGCTGCCAAATACCCGCAGGAACAGAAAGCGGATCCGGCCAAGAATCCCGCCGCCGATATTGGTGAGGATGGCGGTAGCAAGAAGTACCATGGTGATAAAGACCACGATTCCGTAAAGGGCGCGGTAAAGGCTGTTGTCCGACAGGACGCCCGCTTCGGCAATATCCAGTTCCATGGACAGCATCCTTCCGGAACAAAACAGAGCCAGAAAGGTATCCCCTACGGCGCGCAGAAGGGGGCTGCCGCCCACGGGCTTGTCGCCGCCGTACTGATATCCGAAAAAATAGAGGGTGAATCCGAAAATCAAAAAGAGCAGGAACAAAGGAAGGCTGTATTTGCGAAACCACAGACTGTGCCTGGTTATGAAATAAAGCAGCCAGACCACGATCAGGATTCCGAATCCCCATGCGCATATAAACAGAACCGATGTTGTCATTTCCTTCTAACCAATCCTTTCTGAATATAAAACTTCGTTTATCTGTATTTTAGCAAACTGACGCGTCAGTGTCCAGAAAAACGGGAGGTTGATTTTGACAATCCGATACGATAAAATGCAGATAAGCCATCTGACGTCGAAAGGAGTTTTTTTATGACCGAAAAAGAGAAATCTTATGCAGAACTTTTATACCAGCCAAACGATCCGGAGCTTACGCAGGACCGGAATGTAACGGTGAGGAAACTGCAGGATTACAATAGCGTCGTACAGCAGTCCCTTTTCTGCACGTATGGGTATAATACCTGTGTGGGGGACAATTTTTTCCTGAACGTAAACGGCAAGCTGATGGACAGCGGGAAGATCACTATCGGCGACAACAGCGTGATCGGCGCAGGGAGCGTGGTGACCAAGGATATCCCGGCCAATTCCCTGGCGGTGGGAAATCCGTGCAGGGTAATCCGGACGCTTGAGCAAAACCGGGAGAACTAGTTTTGCCTCTCCCCACACTGACATCATTTTTATACAGGCACAAAAAGGAGGAATCCGAAGTGGGAGGAAAATACGATGTAGTCATCATCGGAGGCGGCGTGACCGGGGCTGCCATTGCCAGGGAGCTGTCCCGTTATGATTTGAAAACCTGCCTTCTGGAACGGGAAGAGGACGTCTGTTCCGGCACGTCCAAGGCAAACAGCGCCATCGTGCACGCGGGCTATGACGCGAAACCCGGCACGAATAAGGCGCGGATGAATGTGGAAGGAAACCGCATGATGGAGGAACTGTCGCGGGAGCTGGACTTTGAATTTCAGAGAAACGGCTCCCTGGTGGTCTGCTTCGGACCAGAGGAGCTGCCGGCCCTGGAGCGGCTGCTGGAACAGGGAAAACAAAACGGGGTGGAAGGATTGTCCATTATAAGCGGGGAGGAGGCCCGGAAGATGGAGCCAAACCTCCGGGAAGAAGTATACGCGGCCCTGCATGCGCCCAGCGGCGGCATCGTCTGCCCGTTCGGCCTTACCATCGCCCTGGCGGAAAACGCCTGCGACAACGGCGTGGAATTTCGGTTCAATACGGAAGTGACGGAGGTAAAACGGCTGGAGGACAAGGAAACGGAGGACAAGGAAACGGCGGATAAAGGTGCCGGGACGGCAGGGGGCGGTTATCGGATCCGTACCTTACGGGGCGATCTGGAAACCCGTTTTGTGGTCAATGCTGCAGGGCTGTATGCGGATGTGTTCCACAACATGGTCAGCAGCAAGCCCATTTCCATTTCGCCCAGAAGGGGCAGCTACTGGCTTTTGGACAAAGAAAGCGCGCCCTGTGTGAACCATACGGTCTTTCAGGTGCCCGGCCGGTTCGGGAAAGGGGTCCTGGTCACCCCCACCGTCCACGGGAATCTGCTGCTGGGACCTACCGCAGTGGATATCGACGACAAAGAAGATACCCGCACTACGGCCGGGGAGCTGGAGGATATCAGAAAGAAAGCCTCCCGAAGCGTCCGGGACATTCCTTTTTCCCGGGTGATTACCTCCTTTGCGGGGCTGCGGGCGCGGGAGGAAGGGGACGACTTTGTGCTGGGGAAAGCCCCGGGCGCACCGGGGTTTTTTGACGCGGCCGGGATCGATTCCCCGGGGCTGACCGCCGCCCCCGCCATCGGCAGATTTCTGGCCGGGCAGATTGCCCGGGCGGCGGGTGCGAAGGAAAAGGCGGATTTTAACCCTTACAGGAAAGGAATCGTGAAGGCCGCAGCCCTTCCTTTGCAGGATCGTGCAAAGCTGATTCAAAAGGATCCGGCCTACGGGACCATCGTCTGCCGCTGTGAACAGATCAGCGAAGGGGAAATCCGGGACGCGGTTACCCGCACGCTGGGCGCAAAAAGCATGGACGGGATCAAGCGCCGGGTCCGGGCGGGGATGGGCAGGTGCCAGGCAGGCTTCTGCACGCCCGGCGTTATGGAAATCCTGGCCCGTAAGCTGGGCCTTCCCCCGGAGGAAATCTGCAAAAACGGGGACGGTTCCCGTCTTTTGGAAGGGGGGATGGGGCAATGAAAGAATATGAAATCGTCGTCATCGGCGGCGGCCCCGCCGGGCTTGCGGCGGCTTTGGAAGCCCGGGAAAACGGCGCCGGGGAAATCCTCATCCTGGAAAGGGACGTCAGAACGGGCGGGATTTTGAACCAGTGCATCCACAACGGCTTCGGCCTGCATACCTTTCAGGAAGAGCTGACGGGACCGGAATACGCGGACCGGTTTGTGCAGCAAGTGCGCAAAGCCGGGATCGAAACCCGGTGCGGTTCCATGGTGATCCGGGTCGGCAGGGACCGGACGGTTACGTATGTCAACCGGGAAGAAGGACTGACGCAGGTGCGGGCAAAGGCGGTCATCCTGGCGATGGGCTGCCGGGAAAGGCCCAGGGGGGCGCTGAACATCCCCGGATACCGCCCGGCGGGCATTTATTCCGCCGGCACCGCCCAGCGGCTGGTGAACCTGGAAGGCGTCTGCGTAGGAAAGAAAGCGGTGATTTTAGGATCCGGGGATATCGGGCTGATCATGGCCCGGCGGCTGACCCTGGAAGGGACGAAAGTGCTGGCAGTGGCGGAGGTCATGCCCTATTCCGGCGGCTTAAAACGCAACATCGTCCAGTGTCTGGACGATTTTGGAATCCCCCTTCTTTTGAACCATACGGTGGTGGAGATTTTGGGGAAAAAGCGGGTGGAAGGCGTGGTGCTGGCCCGGGTGGACGAAAACAGGAAGCCCGTGCCGGGGACGCAGCGCCTGCTGGAATGCGACACCCTGCTTTTGTCTGTGGGCCTGCTGCCGGAAAACGAGCTGACCAGGGAACTGGGGGCCGACATGGACCGGGCCACCGGGGGTCCCTGCGTCAACCAGAGGATGGAAACGCGGATCCCGGGAATTTTCGCCTGCGGCAACGTGCTCCACGTCCACGACCTGGTGGACTATGTCAGCCAGGAAGCGGCGCTGGCGGGAAAAGAGGCGGCGCTGTGGATCCGGGAGGAAAGCGGCAGGGAAACCAAAGCGGACTGCCGGGGGGAAGGAATTTTTCTGCAGGCCGGGCGGGGAATCCGCTATACCGTGCCCCAGCGGCTGGACAGCGCAGGAAATGGCGGGAATGTAACGGTACGATTCCGGGTGGACGGGGTGTACCAGGACAGCAGTATCGCGGTTTACAGTAAGGACTGCTGCCTAGTCAGGAAAAAGAAGCGGGTGCTTTCGCCCGGGGAAATGGAGCAGCTGGTTTTGACCGCACAGCAGCAGGATCTCTGCCGCCGGCAGGGAGAAATCAGGATTTGCGTAGAGACAGGGAGGGAACAATGATTCGGGAACTTACATGTATCTGCTGCCCGCTGGGATGCCGTCTTTTCGTGGATGACCGGCATCCGGAACAGGTATCCGGAAACAGCTGCCCTAAGGGGGCCCAATATGCGAAAAACGAAGTGACGGACCCCAGGCGGACGGTGACGGCCAGCGTGCGTGTGGAAGGCGGGGAACTGCCCATGGTGTCGGTGAAAACCTCCCGGGAGATCCCTAAGGACCGGATTTTTGCCTGCATGGAAAAGATCCGGGCCCTGCGGGTTTTTGCCCCGGTGAAGCTGGGCGACGTGCTGCTTTCGGACTGTGCCGGCACGGGGGTAGACATCGTGGCCACCAAAACCGTGGAGCGCAGGATGCCGTAAGACAGGGACGGATCCGCAAAAAAAACTTTACAAACCGCCGGGAATGGTTTATATTGAAACGCATGAAAGAAAATCTCATAATTGAGTGAATACAGCCGGAACTGACAAGGGCGTCAAGGATCTGCAAAAGGCAGGTTTTTGACGCCCTTTTTTGCGCGGTATGCCCGGCAAAAGGAGGATGGAAGATGGGAAAAAATCAGACATCACAGGGGCTTTACAGCCCGGAGTTTGAACACGATAACTGCGGGATCGGCGCGGTGGCCAGCATCCATGGGGAAAAAAGCCACCGGATCGTGACGGATGCGCTTGAGATTGTGGAGCATCTGGAGCATCGCGCGGGAAAAGATGCGGAAGGCAAAACAGGGGACGGCGTGGGAATCCTGACCCAGATTTCCCATCGTTTCTTCCGGAAGGCCTGCGCCATGGCCGGGATCGACCTTGGCGGGGAGAGGGAATACGGGATCGGTATGTTCTTTTTCCCTGCGGACGAACTGCTTGCAAGCCAGGCAAAGAAAATGTTTGAAATCATTGCCCAAAAGGAAGGGCTGGATTTCCTGGGATGGAGGGAAGTGCCCACGGATCCCATGGTGCTGGGGCATAAAGCCAGGGAATGTATGCCTTCCATCTGGCAGGCCTTTGTGAAAAAGCCGGAAGGAATGGAAAAGGGCCTGGAGTTTGACCGGAAGCTTTACATTGTACGCCGGGTATTTGAACAAAGCAACGACAATACCTATGTGGTCTCCCTCTCCAGCCGGACCATCGTCTATAAAGGGATGTTCCTGGTGGGGCAGCTGCGGACGTTTTTTAAGGATCTGCAGGATAAGGATTACGATTCTGCCATCGCCATCGTCCATTCCCGCTTTTCCACCAATACAAATCCCAGCTGGGAACGGGCCCATCCCAACCGGATGATCGTACACAACGGGGAAATCAACACCATACGGGGCAATGCCGACAAGATGCTGGCCCGGGAGGAAACCATGCGCGCGCCGGCTTTTTCCGAAGACGACCTGGCGAAAGTCCTCCCGGTGATCAACGCCAGGGGATCGGACTCCGCCATGCTGGACAACACCCTGGAATTTCTGGTGATGAGCGGGATGGAGCTGCCTCTTGCGGCGTCCATCCTGATCCCGGAGCCCTGGAGCCACAACGACACCATTTCCCGGGAAGTACGGGATTTTTACCAGTATTATGCCACCATGATGGAACCCTGGGACGGCCCTGCCTCCATCCTGTTTTCCGACGGGGATCTGATGGGGGCCATCCTGGACCGGAACGGTCTGCGTCCTTCCCGGTATTATATCACGGACGACGGAAGGCTGATCCTGTCTTCGGAGGTGGGCGTTTTGGATATCGCCCCGGAACACATCCTGAAAAAGGAGAGACTTCATCCCGGGAAAATGCTGCTGGTGGACACGAAGGCAGGAAAGGTGCGGGAAGACTGGCAGATCAAGGAGCATTATGCGAAAAAGGAGCCCTACGGGGAATGGCTGGACAGCAACCTGCTTTCTTTGGGGGAGCTGAAAATTCCCAATGAAAAAGTCCCTCCCTGTACCGGGACGCAGCGGGCGCGCCTGCAGAAAGCCTTCGGATATACATATGAGGATTACCGGGATACCATCTGTTCCCTGGCTTTAAACGGGACGGAACAGATCGGCGCCATGGGGGTGGATACCCCGCTGGCCGCCCTGTCCGGCCGGTATCAGCCGCTGTTTTACTACTTTAAACAGCTGTTTGCCCAGGTGACCAATCCGCCCATCGATGCGGCACGGGAAAAAATCGTTACTTCCACCACCGTATATGTGGGCAAAAACGGCAACCTCCTGGAAGAAAAGCCGGAAAACTGCCATATGCTCAAAATCAACAACCCGATTTTGACGGATCTGGACCTGCTGAAAATCCGGACCATGAAAAAGGACGGTTTTTGCGTAAAGACCGTGCCCATTCTGTTTTATAAGAGCACGCCCATGGAACGGGTGCTGGATCATCTGTTCATGGCGGTGGACAAGGCCTACCGGGAAGGGGCCAATATTGTAATCCTGTCCGACCGGGGCGTGGACGAAAACCATGTGGCCATCCCTTCCCTGCTGGCGGTGTCTGCCGTGCACAAGCATCTGGTGCGGACGAAAAAGTGTACGGCCCTTTCCCTGATCCTGGAGTCGGCGGAACCCAGGGGCGTGCACCATTTCGCTGCCCTGCTGGGATACGGCGCCTGCGCGGTGAATCCCTATCTGGCCCACGCCACCATCGGCCAGCTGGTGGAAGAAGGAATGATCGACAAAGACTATTATGCGGCGGTGCAGGACTACGACCAGGGCCTGCTGCAGGGGATCGTGCGGATTGCCTCCAAAATGGGCATTTCCACCATCCAGTCCTATCAGGGAAGCCAGATGTTTGAAGCGCTGGGCATTGACAGGGATGTGATTGACCGGTATTTTACCGGCACGGCCAGCCGGGTGGGCGGCATTTCCCTGGAGGATATTGCGGCCAAAAACGACGCCCAGCATTCCAGGGCATTCGACCCGCTGGGGCTTTGCGCGGATCTGACCCTGACCAGCTTAGGACGGCATAAGATGCGAAGCCAGGGCGAAACGCACCGTTATAACCCGCAGACCATCCATCTTTTGCAAAAAGCCGTCCGGGAAGGAAGCTATGAGCTGTTCTGCCGGTATACAAAACTGGTGGATGGGGAAAACACGGGATATCTTCGCAGCCTGATGGACTTTGACTACCCGGACCGGCCTGTGCCCCTTGGGGAGGTGGAAAGCGAAGAATCCATCGTCCGGCGGTTTAAGACCGGCGCCATGTCCTACGGATCCATTTCGGAAGAAGCCCACGAAGCGCTGGCCGTGGCCATGAACCGGCTGCAGGGCAAGTCCAACAGCGGCGAAGGCGGGGAGAGCGACGAAAGGCTTTTGTCCGCAGGGACCAAGGACGACAGAAGCTCCGCCATCAAACAGGTGGCCAGCGGCCGGTTCGGCGTTACCAGCCGCTACTTAGTCAGCGCAAAGGAGATCCAGATTAAAATGGCCCAGGGCGCAAAGCCGGGGGAGGGCGGCCATCTTCCGGGACGGAAGGTGTATCCCTGGATTGCCAAAACCCGGCATTCCACTCCCGGGGTCAGCCTGATTTCCCCTCCGCCCCATCATGACATTTATTCCATTGAAGATTTGGCGGAGCTGATTTTCGATTTGAAAAACGCAAACAGGGACGCGCGTATTTCGGTGAAGCTGGTTTCGGAAGCCGGGGTGGGGACCGTGGCGGCCGGCGTAGCCAAGGCGGGGGCCCAGGTGATTTTGATTTCCGGTTACGACGGCGGCACCGGCGCGGCGCCCGTCAGTTCCATCCATAACGCGGGCCTGCCCTGGGAGCTGGGCCTTTCGGAAACCCACCAGACCCTTCTGCAAAACGGCCTGCGCACCCGGGTGCGCCTCGAGACGGACGGCAAGCTGATGAGCGGCCGCGACGTGGCCATCGCTGCCCTGCTGGGCGCGGAGGAGTTCGGGTTTGCCACCGCCCCGCTGGTGGCTTTGGGCTGCGCCATGATGCGGGTCTGCAACCTGGATACCTGCCCGGTGGGAATCGCTACCCAGAATCCCAAACTGCGGGAACGTTTTTCGGGGAAACCGGAGTACGTGATGAATTTCATGCTCTTTATCGCCCGCCAGCTGCGGGAATATATGGCAAAGCTGGGCTTTCGCACTGTGGACGAGATGGTGGGACGCACGGACCGGCTTAAAAAGAAAGAGGGGCTGTCCGGGGAAGGGGCGAAGATGGATTTCAGTAGGATTCTGGACAGCACGGCGGCAAAAGCGGGCGTACCCTGCATCTTCGATCCGGCCTGCGCCTACGACTTTAAGCTGGAAACGGCAAAGGACGAAGCGGTCCTGTGGAAAAAGAAGGAAGTCAAAGACGCGGTGGAACGTGGGAAAAAGGGAAGCTGCACCATAAAACTGACCAATACGGACCGGGCTTTCGGCACCCTGCTGGGAGCCAGGATCACCAGGCTGCATCCGGAAGGGCTGCCGGAAGATACGCTGACCGTCCACTGCACGGGGGCCGGCGGCCAGAGCTTTGGCGCATTCCTCCCGGCCGGACTGACCCTGTCTTTGTGCGGGGACAGCAACGACTATTTCGGGAAAGGGCTTTCCGGAGGAAAGCTGTCCGTTTTTGCGCCGGCTTCTTCCCGGTTTGCGCCGGAAGAAAACGTGATCGTAGGAAACGTCGCCCTTTACGGCGCCACCTCGGGCCAGGCCTATATGGCGGGCATGGCGGGAGAGAGGTTTGCCGTCCGCAATTCCGGCGCAATCGCGGTGGTGGAAGGCGTGGGCGAACACGGCTGCGAATATATGACGGGCGGCCGGGTGGCGGTCCTGGGCCCGGTGGGCAAAAACTTCGCCGCCGGCATGAGCGGGGGCGTGGCCTATGTGCTGGATGAAGAAAACCGTCTGTACCGGAACCTGAACAAGGAGATGGTCCTGACGGAGAAGGTGGAAACCGCCCACGATAAAGAAGAGCTTTGGAAGATGATCAAGGCCCATGTGGACAATACCGGCTCGGCAAAGGGCAGGAGGATTCTGGAAGATTTTGAAACCTGGCTTCCCAGATTTAAGAAAATCATTCCGGCGGATTACAAGCGGCTGATGCAGCAGACCGCCCGGTTTAAAGAGCAGGGAATGAGCGAACAGGAAGCCATGACGGAAGCTTTTTATGCGGAAATCGCAGGGAAATAGAGGAGGAGAACATGGGAAAACCGACAGGATTTCTGGAATATGAACGGGAAGTGGGACGGGTGGAATCGCCGGAGGAAAGGCTTTGGGATTTCCGGGAATTTCACGGACAGCTTTCGGAGGAGGCGCAAAGAAGGCAGGGAGCCAGGTGCATGGACTGCGGCGTTCCTTTCTGCCAGGCGGGACTGCCCCTTGCGGGAATGATTTCCGGCTGTCCGCTGCACAACCTGGTGCCGGAGGTCAACGACCTGGTATACCGGGGGCTGTGGGAGCAGGCCTGGGTGAGACTGTCCAAGACCCATTGCCTCCCGGAATTTACTTCCCGGGTCTGTCCCGCGCTGTGCGAAGCCGCCTGCACCTGCGGCCTGCACGATAAACCGGTTTCCACGAAAGAAAACGAAAGGGCGGTGATCGAATACGCCTTTGCCAACGGCCTGGTGAAACCGGACAGGCCGGTGCGCACCCATAAGAAGGTGGCGGTGGTGGGCAGCGGCCCTGCGGGCCTGGCGGCAGCTATTTTACTCAACAGGCGGGGGCATTCCGTCACGGTATACGAACGCAGCGACCGCCCCGGCGGGCTGCTGCGCTACGGGATCCCCAATATGAAACTGGAAAAATGGGTGATCGACAGGAGGATCCGCCTGATGGAAGAATCGGGCGTCCGTTTCGTATGCAATGCGGACGTGGGACGTGATACCGCAGCGGCTGCGCTCCTGGAAGAATATGACCGGGTCGTGCTGGCCTGCGGCGCGTCCCGTCCCAGGGACATCGAGGTTTTGGGCCGGGATGCGGGCGGAATTTACTTTGCGGTGGATTTTTTAAAAACCGTTACCAAAACTTTGCTGGACAGTGATTTTGCCAAAGTGCCCAAAGAACTGGCGGAAGGGAAAAAAGTGCTGGTCATCGGCGGCGGCGATACCGGGAACGACTGTGTGGGCACCGCCATCCGGCTGGGTGCGGCGGACGTGCTCCAGCTGGAAATGATGCCAAAGCCCCCGGAAAGCCGGGCGGCAGACAATCCCTGGCCGGAGTGGCCCAGGGTGCTCAAAACCGATTACGGCCAGGAGGAGGCTGCCTGGAAATTCGGTCAGGATCCCAGGAAATACCAGACTACGGTGACGGAATTTTTAAAAGATTCCCAGGGAAACGTAAGGGGGGCCCGCCTGGTAGGGCTGACCGCCCGGCCCGACGAAAAGACCGGGAGGATCCGGATGATTCCCGCAGAGGGCAGCGAAACGGAAGTGGAGGCCGACCTGGTTTTAATTGCCGCAGGATTTTTGGGAAGTGAGGGTTACGTTGCGGACAGTTTTGGTGTACAATTAAACGAAAGGTCCAATGTAAAGACACAGGACGGTTCCTGCCGGACCGGCGATCCCAGGATTTTTGCGGCCGGGGATATGCGCCAGGGACAGTCCCTTGTGGTACGCGCCATTGCGGACGGCGTCCTGGCGGCCCGGGAAGCGGACCGGTCTTTGATGGGCTATACCAACCTGTAATCTGCAGCAAAGCGAAAGGAACGGAGAAAATGATGGAAAAAAGAGAACAGCTCTATGAGGGTAAGGCCAAGAAGGTTTATGCTACGGATGATCCGGAGCTGGTGATCGTCAGCTACAAGGACGACGCCACCGCTTTCAACGGTCAGAAAAAAGGCACCATTTCCGGAAAAGGCGTGATCAACAACCGGATGAGCAACTACCTCTTTAGGCGCCTGGAACAAAAGGGGATTCCCACCCACTTTGTGGAAGAACTGTCGGATCGGGAGACACTGGTAAAGCATGTGCAGATCGTCCCGCTGGAAGTGATTGTGCGCAATGTGGCGGCAGGCAGTTTTGCGAAGCGCCTGGGTGTGGAAGAGGGAAAGCAGCTGCTTTCTCCCACCCTGGAATTTTCCTACAAAAACGACGAACTGGGAGATCCCTTCATCAATGACTATTATGCGCTGGCTTTGGGGCTTGCCACCCGGGAGGAAATCGACCGGATCACAGAGATGGCATTCGCGGTCAACGATTTTTTAAAAGAATTTTTTCGGCAGGTCGGCGTTCTTTTGGTGGACTTTAAACTGGAATTCGGCCGCTTTGGGGGACAGATTGTGCTGGCCGATGAAATTTCACCGGACACCTGCCGCCTCTGGGATATCCGCACCCATGAGAAGCTGGATAAGGACCGCTTCCGCAGGGATATGGGAGGGGTGGAAGAAGCCTATCGGGAGATCTTTTCCAGAATCGGGCTGTAACTGACAGACAGGGGGGCGCCGCCGGCTATGGCTGCGGCGGGGAAAAAGAACGGAGGTAATTTTTGGGGATTGGCAGACATCTGAAAGAAAAATGGCAGGAGGCGCTTGCCGCCGTTTTGCCCATCATTGCGATTGTCCTGGTACTGTGCTTTTTTGTGGTCCCGATTTCTTCCAGCATCCTGCTTTGCTTTCTGCTGGGGGCGGCGATGCTGATGATCGGGATGATGTTTTTTACGCTGGGGGCCGAGATGGCCATGACGCCCATGGGGGAGCGCATCGGTTCCTGCCTGACCAGGAGTAAAAACCTGGCGGCAGTGGTGTTTTTGTCCTTTTTGCTGGGGTTTATTGTCACCATTTCCGAGCCGGACCTGCAGGTGCTGGCCCAGCAGGTACCGGCGGTACCGAATATGCTTCTTGTGGTTTTTGTGGCGTGCGGCGTGGGGCTTTTCCTGGTCGTCGCCCTTTTGCGTATGCTTTTCGGGATCGCCCTGCCGCCCCTTTTGGTGGCGTTTTATGCGGCGGTGTTTTTGCTGGCCGTTTTTGTGCCGAAAGATTTTCTCAGCGTGGCCTTTGACTCCGGCGGCGTGACCACAGGCCCCATGACCGTGCCGTTTATTATGGCGCTGGGCGTCGGTATTTCCGCCATCCGAAGCGACCGCCATGCGGCGGACGACAGTTTCGGCCTGGTGGCCCTGTGCTCCATCGGGCCGATTTTGGCCGTGATGATCTTAGGCATGCTTTACCGCCCGCAGGAAAGCGTTTACGAAGCCTATGTCCTGCCGGATGTGAGCGATTCCAGGGAACTGTGGACGCTTTTTGTAAACGGGCTGCCTTCCTATATCAAAGAAATCGCAGTGGCCCTTTTGCCCATCGTGGTCTTTTTCTTCCTGTTCCAGATCACCGTTTTAAAGCTGTCCGGAAGAGTGCTGGTAAAGATCCTGGTGGGCCTTGTGTATACTTATGTGGGGCTGGTCCTTTTTTTGACCGGCGCCAATGTGGGCTTCATGCCTGCCGGCAATTATCTGGGACAGATGCTGGCGGGGATGAGATGGCCGTGGCTGCTTGTCCCCATCGCCATGCTGATGGGTTACTTTATCGTCAAGGCAGAGCCTGCGGTGTATGTGCTCAACAAACAGGTAGAGGAGATGACGGACGGGGCTATTTCCGCAAAGGCCATGGGGACGGGACTTTCCATCGGCGTCTGCATTTCCGTGGGAATCGCCATGGTACGGGTGCTCACCGGCATTTCCATCCTGTGGTTTTTAATCCCGGGGTATGCCATTGCGCTGGGGATTTCCTTCTTTGTCCCGAAAATCTATACGGCCATTGCCTTTGACTCCGGCGGCGTGGCCTCCGGCCCCATGACCGCCACTTTCCTGCTGCCGCTGGCGCAGGGGGCCTGCCTGGTCAGGGGCGGCAACGTTGTGACGGACGCTTTCGGGATTGTCGCCATGGTAGCCATGACCCCGCTGATTACAATCCAGGTGATGGGCCTGGCTTCCCGGATTCTGGAGAAGCGCCGGGAGAAAGAAGCGGCAATGCAGCCGGTTCCTTCCTGGTCCCTGGAATTGCTGGGTGACAACGATATCATCGAACTATAGCAAAAATGAGCAGGGAGGGCTGTATGAGTACCTTATATCTGATGACGACGATCAGCGACCGGAACCAAAGCCGCCGTTTTCTGGCGTTTTTTAAGGAGCATGGAGTCAATGTGACGCTTCTGACCCTGGGGCGGGGGACCGCAGCGTCGGAAATGCTGGACGCCTTCGGACTGGAGGCTACGGAAAAGGCCGTGCTGTTTGCTTTTGTAACCGGGGAAGAATGGAAAGAAATCAAAAAAGGGCTGGAAAGGCAGATTAAGATTGATATCCCGGGGAGCGGGATCGTGTTCCTCGTCCCGTTTTCCAGCGTCGGCGGAAAAAGACAGCTGCAGTTTTTGGTGGAAGGAAGGGCCTTTGAAAAAGGGGAGGAAAGCGCATTGAAGGAAACAAAATATGAGCTGCTGGTGGCCGTGGCCAACCAGGGATACACGGAAATGATCATGGACGCGGCCCGGGAGGCCAGGGCCACCGGCGGGACCGTCATCCATGCAAAAGGAACGGGGATTGAAAAAGCGGAGAAATTCCTGGGCGTTTCCCTGGCCGCAGAGAAGGAAATGATCTTCATGGTGGTCAGAAAAGAAAATAAAAACGCCATTATGAGCGCCATTATGGAGAAAGCGGGCATGGGGACCAAAGCCAAAACCATCGTTTTCTCCCTCCCGGTGACGGACGTGGCCGGGATGCGCCTTATCGAGGAAGCAGAGGAAGCATAGCCTTTGGCGCACCCCGTTTTATTCCGTCAGCAGGGGGACGGCAGTGTCAGGATGTCCGTGGGCGCTGCCATGTCCGGGTCAAAGCCGCTGCCAAGGATCCGGACCAGGGCCGATGCGGTATCCAGGCTGGTAAAGCAGGGGATCCCCAGGGAAACGGCCTTGCGGCGTACTTTCACACTGCCCCTGGAAGGGATCCGTCCTTTGGCGGAAGTGGAGACCAGGTAGCTGATTTTCCCGCTTTCCAGAAGGGCAAGGGTGTCGTGCTCGGATTCCCCGATCTTGTGCACCAAAGTGGCGGGGACGGCGTGTGTGCGCAGAAACTGTGCGGTGCCGGCAGTGGCATAGAGGGAAAACCCCAGTTCAAGGAAGCGTCGGGCAAGTTCCGCCGCTTCTTTTTTGTCCGTATCCCGGACGGTAAACAGGACGCCGCCTTCCTGCCGGAACAGATAGCCTGCGCCGGTCAGCCCCTTGTACAAAGCCTCCGTCAGAGTGGGCGCGATGCCCAAAACCTCCCCGGTGGACTTCATTTCGGGTCCCAGCTGGGTGTCCAGCCCGGCCAGCTTTTCAAAGGAAAAGACGGGCACTTTTACCGCATGGCAGGAAGAAGGAGGATACAGCCCGGTGCCGTAGGGCAGATCGGAAAGCCGTTCGCCCAGCATGACCCGGACGGCTATGTCGATCATGGGGATGCCGGTGACCTTGCTTAGATAGGGGACCGTTCTGGAAGAACGGGGGTTGACTTCGATCACGTATACTTCATCCTGATGGATGACGTACTGGATATTGATTAACCCCTTGGTCTGCAGCGCCAGGGCCAGACGGGCAGAATAGTCCGTGATCCGTTCGGTCTGGGAAGGGGTGAGGTTCCAGGCCGGATAGACCGCGATGGAGTCGCCGGAGTGAACCCCTGCCCGTTCGATGTGTTCCATGATGCCGGGAAGGAGGACGTCTTGTCCGTCGCAGATGGCGTCCACCTCCACTTCCGTCCCGGACAGGTACTGGTCGATGAGGATGGGGTTGTCCTTTTCATGGGAAAGGATGATGGCCATATATTCCCGGACATCGGCTTCGGAAAAGGCGATGATCATGTTCTGGCCGCCCAGCACGTAACTGGGCCGCAGCAGTACGGGATAGCCCAGCTTTTGGGCCCCTGCAAGCGCTTCTTCCAGAGTGTGCACCACGCAGCCGGCGGGCTGGCGGATCTGAAGTTCCTTTAAAAGCGCCCCGAAACGGCCGCGGTCCTCCGCCCTGTCGATGCTGTCTGCGGGGGTACCGAGAATGGGGATCCCGCTTTCGGACAGAAAGGAAGTGAGCCGGATGGCGGTTTGCCCGCCGAAGGAAACCACCGCGCCCACCGGCTGTTCAATCCGGATCACGTCCGCCACATCTTCCGGGGTCAGGGGTTCGAAATAGAGCCGGTCCGCCAGGTTGAAGTCCGTGGAAACGGTTTCCGGATTGTTGTTGATGACCGCTACTTCATATCCCGCTTTCTGCAAAGCCCACACGCAGTGGACGCAGGCGTAGTCAAACTCGATGCCCTGTCCGATGCGGATGGGGCCGGAGCCCAGCACCAAAACCACGGGGCGGGGATTGGCGCGGCAGCGCAGAAATTCCCCGGCTTCGTCCTCTTCCTGGCTGACGGCGTAGAAATAGGGCGTTTTTGCCGCAAATTCCGCCGCGCAGGTATCCACCATTTTATAGGAGGCGGGAAGATGGGGAAAGTCTGTTTTTTTCGTCATGCGGGCAATGACTTCGTCCGGGAAACCGTCTTCCTTCGCCCGCACCAAAAGGGCGGGATCAAGGCAGGGCTTCCCGGATGCGCTTCGCAGGTCTTTTTCCAGCTCTGCCAGGGCGTCCAGCTGCCAGAGAAACCATTCGTCCACGGCGGTCAGCCGGTGGAGTTTTTCCACGGGGATTTTGCGATACAGCGCTTCATAAAGGGCAAAAAGGCGCTCGTCGTCTTTTTGGGACAGTTTCTCAAGGAGGGCGTCGTCGTCCATAAGCCGCAGGGCAGGATCCGCCAGACAGTCCCGGGAGATTTCCGCGCCCCGGACCGCTTTCATAAGGGCCTGGCGGAAGTTTCGGCCGATGGCCATGACTTCCCCGGTGGCTTTCATCTGGGTGCCCAGGGTGCGGGAAGCATAGACGAACTTGTCAAAAGGCCAGCGGGGAAATTTGACCACCACATAGTCCAGGGCAGGCTCGAAGCAGGCTTTCGTCTTCTTTGTCACTTCGTTCTGGATTTCGTCCAGGCGGTATCCTGCCGCCACCTTGGCGGCCACCCGGGCGATGGGGTATCCGGTGGCCTTGCTGGCCAGGGCGGAGGAACGGGAAACCCTGGGATTGACTTCGATCACCGCATAGGCGAAGCTTTCGGGGTGGAGGGCGAACTGTACGTTGCAGCCCCCTTCGATTTTCAACGAGTCGATGATGTGCAAGGCAGCGCTTCGCAGCATCTGATATTCCCGGTCGGCCAGGGTCAGGGCCGGGGCCGTCACAATGGAATCGCCGGTATGAATGCCTACGGGGTCCAGGTTTTCCATGGAACAGATGGCGATGGTGTTCCCCCCGCCGTCACGCATCACTTCAAATTCGATTTCTTTCCAGCCTTCCACGGATTTTTCCACCAGGATCTGACCGATGGGGGAGAGACGCAGCCCGCCGGAAGCGATTTCCCTTAACTGCTTTTCGTCGTGGGCGATGCCGCCGCCTGTGCCGCCCAGGGTAAAAGCGGGGCGTACAATGACAGGGTATCCGGCGCTGTGGGCGAAAGTTACGGCGTCCCGGACGTTTTTTGCCACCACGGAGGGGATGACCGGTTCCCCGATGGCTTCCATGGCGGATTTGAACAGCTGCCGGTCTTCCGCGCGGGCGATGGTGTCGGGATCCGCGCCCAGCAGGCGGACACCCTCCTGTTTCAGGAAACCCTCCCTGGCCAGCTGCATGGAAAGGGTCAGGCCGGTCTGCCCGCCCAGGGTGGACAGGATGCTGTCCGGTTTTTCCTTCCGGATGATTTTCTTTAAAAAATCCAGGGTAAGGGGTTCAATGTAAACGTGGTCCGCCATGGCAGCGTCGGTCATAATGGTGGCGGGATTGGAATTGACCAGGACCACTTCCAGCCCTTCTTCCTTCAAGGCGCGGCACGCCTGGGTGCCCGCGTAGTCAAATTCCGCAGCCTGGCCGATGACGATGGGGCCGGAGCCGATGACCATTACTTTTTTCAGGAGGGGATTCAAAGGCATATGTGTTTTCTCCTTTCCGCCATCATGGCGATAAATTCTTCAAACAAAAACGAGGTGTCTGCAGGGCCTGGGCAGGCTTCCGGGTGGAACTGCACGGAAAGGCCCGGGAAATTTTCATAGGAAAGTCCCTCGCAGGTGCCGTCGTTTAAATTGAAAAAGCGCAGGGAACAGCCGGGCGGCAGACTGTCGTTTTTTACCGTATAGCCGTGATTTTGGCTGGTAATGTAGTCCCGGCCCGTGGCAAGGTCCCGGACGGGCTGGTTGGCGCTGCGATGGCCGTATTTGAGCTTTTCCGTATCCGCCCCGTTGGAAAGGGCCAAAAGCTGGTGTCCCAGGCAGATGCCGAAAATGGGAATCCCGGACCGGCACAGGGCGGGCAGCTGGGAAAGGACGGAAAGGTTATCCTTCGGATCCCCGGGCCCGTTCCCCAGCAGGATCCCGTCCGGGGCCAGGGAGAGGATTTCCGAGGCACAGGCATCCGCAGGGACAACCGTGACGCTGCATTCCAAAGCCTGCAGATGCCGCAGGATCCCCCGTTTTACGCCGAAATCCCAGACCGCCACATGGAAACGGGAAAGGCCGGAGGGCAGCAGGGCCATGGAATGGGAAGACACCCGGCGGACAGCGTCCCGGATGTTTGTGCCTTTTTGGGGAACCGTTTTTTCTTTTCCCGGTTCTTGTAAAGTGATAAGGCCGTTCATGGCGCCGTATTCCCGGATCCTGCGGGCAAGGGAACGGGTATCCATTCCGTAAATGCCGGCAACGCCCTGCTCCTTTAAGAAGGTATCCAGAGTTGTCCTGCATCGGAAATTGGAAGGATGAGGGCACCATTCCCGGACGATATAGGCCCTTGGATGCGCCTTCGAACTTTCAAAATCGGAAGCGTTTATCCCGTAATTGCCCGCCAGAGGAAAGGTCTGGACCACGATCTGGCCGAAATAGCTCGGGTCGGTAAGCGTCTCCTGATAACCGGTCATGGCCGTGGTAAAAACCACTTCCCCGGTGAGATCGTCCTTTATGGGCGCCCCGAAGGACTTCCCCTTATAGCAGGAGCCGTCTTCCAGCTTAAGATATACTGTCTGCTGCATAAAAACCTCCCTTTCAAATTTTGCGTTTCTTGTTTTTGGACCACACTGGACCACAC